>CAZNBU010000607.1:0-2114 GCA_964571035.1 uncultured Planctomycetaceae bacterium
CGCGCGGGTGTCATTGTAGAACACGCGGGTCTCGGACGAGTTGTCGCGGATCACCAGGTCGAGGTCGCCGTCGCCGTCCAGGTCCACAAGCGGCACGGCGCGCACGTTTGAGACTGCGCTAAGGGGTGACGTCGCGAAGCTCGCGTTGCCCGCGTTGATCAGCAGCAGAGCATTGGATGAGCCGTACAGCACTGCGTCGAGGTGCCCGTCGCCGTTCACGTCGCCGAGGCGCGCGCCGCGATAGCTGCTGTTGGATGGGCCGACGTTTGAGCCCGCGGTGAAATTGCCAGAGCCGTTGTTCAAGAACACCACATCCTGGCCGCTAAGGCGCAGCGCCAGAATGTCCAGCGAGCCGTCGCCGTTAAAGTCGCCGAGTTCGCACGCCGCGTAGTCGGTGCCGGTCCAGAACGATGACGAGAAGTTGCCCGCACCGTCGTTCAGCAGGAGCATGCGCCCGCGCACAAGGTCCAGACTGCCGTCACCGTTTACGTCCCCGACCGTGATGTAGTTGGCTGTGTGGTTTGGCAACGTCGTATACGGCTGGACGATGCCGCCGGTGCCGTTGTTCAGCAGTACGTAGGCGGCTTCATTGCTCGTGGCGTCGTACGACAGAACCAGGTCGGGCATGCCATCGCCGTTGAAATCACCGACGTTGATGTGTCCCGGTGTGCCCGCAACGGGGTAAGACGCGGGCGATCCGGAGTCCAGCCATCCGGCGCCGTTGTTCAGATAAATCCGAAGGCTATTGAGCAACGTTAGCGCGAGGTCGGGCCATCCGTCCTGGTTCATGTCCACAACGGCAAATCCCTGCGTGCCGGGGGTGCTGATGGTCTGCAGCAGCTCGAAGCGGCCCGCGCCGTCGTTCAGGAACACGCGTACGCTCTGGCTGTTTGAGCTGATGGACGGCACGCCGAGGATCAGGTCGAGGTGGCCGTCGCGATTCATGTCCGCGGCGATTGCGATGCTTGGGGCTTGGGGACTTTGCACCAGTAATTCCGGGTTACCGAACACGCCGTTACCGCCGCTAGCGGCGCCGCGGAAGCGGACGATGTACGGCCTGGGCAGCGGCGCGCTGCTTGCACTCTGGATCGCGGTGGTCAGGCGAACCTCGACCACCTCGTTCGGATGCAAGCTGCGGGCAGGGACAAACGACAGCGTGGTCGTCAGCCCGCCGTTGAGCTGTCCGCCGACGCGGCCGGTGTTGCTGCCTTCAACGACGAAGGCGCCGGCGGGTGGCGACGCGGCGGCCGCGGAGAACGTTGTCGTGACCGTCGTGTTTGTTGCTGCAGCGTGCGAGTTTGCCGGCGGCGTCGTACCGGCGAGCTGAAACGGCATCGTCCAGTCGAACTTGCTGCCGGGATCAATCTCAAGCGCGGCGCCGTACAGGTTGCCCTCGCCGGTCGGGTGCGGGAAAATCGTCACGGTTGAGCCGGCGTAGCCTGAGCCGTCGATGTTTGCCGGCGCCGTTCCGTCCAGCCGCAGCGCGTTGATCGTTGCCGGCAGCGCAGCCGCAACCGCACGAATCGCGGCGGTGGTGCTGGCGCCGGCGGTGACCTGTACTCCATCGAACTTTGTGACGCTGCCGGAAGTCCACTCCATACCCCAGGCCATCGACGGGCCGCCCAGGTTTTCCAGCGCCAGGCCGTCAATGTTGAGCGTGCCGGTCAGCGCGAGGCGGAACCCGCTGCCAGCCGAGGCGGCACGAATGCGGGGCGGCACCTGCGCGCCGGTGACGCTGGTCGACAAGGTGCCGGCGACGAGCATCTCAGCGCCGGCTGCGGGTGTGCCGAGCGTGATGACGCTGGACGGGACAAGTGACAACGTGCCACCGGCTTCGACCGTAATTGCCCGCGAGGCGCCGGTCAGGATCGATGTGAATCCGACATTGCCGGAAAGCGCAACCTGGCTCCCCGGGCTGACGACCAGTTCAACCGCACTGCCGCCTGAGCCTGTAACCGACTGCGACGTGCCCGACAGGATCAGCCGCGGCAGCGGCGCGTTGGCAGACGCGAGGGTCACATTGCCACTTGCGGTCACCGCGCCCGTGAAGGTCACCTGCGACACGCCGAGCAACTCCAGGTCCTGGCAGGCAAACCCAGCCGTGAATGTGGTTG
>CAZNBU010000608.1:0-2112 GCA_964571035.1 uncultured Planctomycetaceae bacterium
GCTGCGTGCGGTGAAGTGAAGTTTTTGCCCCAGCTAGGCCGACGGGCCGAAAAGCCAGACCTCCCGCTGGCGAGCTGGTGGCCCTAATTGTCGGGAGAGCATTCGGGAGGATGCCGTGGGCAAACGCCAGTACGACGTGGCAACCGCCAAATCGCTGATGGAGTTCGCCTTCCCTGGGTACGCGGAGCACGAGCTCAAACCCTATGAAATCAGAGAGGATGGGGTGTATGTCACCGAAGCACTCCGGGAGGAGTGTCCACCTGGAACCATCTTCGATTGGACACCTGCCGATGAAATGCATTGGCCTGGTGCACCCAGACTAGACCCCGACACCGCACCGTTTTTACCCATCCCGTTCGATGCGGCCCAACTTGCTGCAGCCATGATCGATGGCGCAGGCCAATGCATAGCGAATGCAGTTGGGTATCACCTGGGTTCTCTACCGGACAGCAAGGCGTTGGACAGCCTTCCAGCACGCAAACGCTGGGTACGCGAGGCACTGGCCGAGGCCTATGAACTGGCTGCTGCCGCGCAATTGCTTATCGGAGCATTCGACCATCAGGCCGAGGTTCGTGCCCGAGACATATCAGAAAAATATGTTGACGCCAAGCGCGCAGCCAACCAGCGCGAAGGCGTGTTCGAAGTCGGCATCACTGAGGAGGAGCGCTGTGCCCGCCGTGAGCGTGCGACCACCCACGTACTGTCGCTGAAGATGGCTGCAGACGAAGCACGAGACGCTTGTTTGCGCGATTGGCAGCGATGGCGAACTGCAATGGTGCGCCAACTATTGGATTCACAACCACCAAAACCAGAACCGCCTGCCGCTGCTGCGCCTGCACCAGAGGAAGCGCCGCCTACTGCTGCTGCGCCTGCGCCAGCACTCGAGACGACACCAAAGCCCGTCAATGTCCTCAAGCGCGCCGCGTTGATTGAAGCAATGCAGCATGAATGGCCCACGATTGAGGCTGATTTGAGCGAGGCATCCCGCAATGGATTGGACGCCGCGCGTGTTCCTGAACGGCTCGGTTTTTGGAACATGAGCAAGGCCATCGAATGGGCGCGCCAGCGTGGCAAGCTGCGCAGTGAAGCCGCTGCGCCCTGTCTGTGGGCTGACCGGCGCATCGTGCACCGCATGAACGGCTGAACCTGCCGCCCGCGCTTGCGGGTTTTCTTCGGGTTTCCTGCGGGGATTGTTCGGAAAGTTTCGGGGCCGGGAAAGTTCGCCATCAAACGCAACCCCGCGCGTTTGAAAGGACGAACATGACATTCAACCTCAACACCCGGCCACCCTGCGCCGCTACACGGCTTCATCAAGCAATTGAGGCTAACCAGCACGAACCCGGCGCTGCTGCGCCCTTGGCCGCACATCCCGCAAGGCACCGCGCCCGGCCACCTGCGCCGATGGTGTTGATACCGCTAACCGAGGAAAAGCGCGCCTACATCCCGACTCGCGAGGCCGCTGCGCATCTGCTGAAGCAGGTGCAAACCTTGCGCTGGTGGCATTCGAGGGGCTGTTACCCCGAGGGCCTGAAGCCTATCAAGTTGGGCAACGGTTTGGGCTGGCCTGTGGCTGGCATCCGCCGCGTGCTGGG
This sequence comes from uncultured Planctomycetaceae bacterium, assembly GCA_964571035.1. Taxonomy (GTDB): domain Bacteria; phylum Planctomycetota; class UBA8742; order UBA2392; family UBA2392; genus JADJRK01. The sequence goes on from CAZNBU010000608.1 coordinate 1,593, forward strand.
CCTGGTTGCCGGAAAGTGAGCGGTCATGCTCGACGTCATCCTTCCGTGCTTGGACAAGGTACGCAGGCAGGGCGCCGGCTACGTCGCCTGCTGCCCCAGCCATGACGACAAATCCCCATCCTTGAGCCTGCGCGAGGCCGACGACGGTCGGATCCTGCTGCACTGCTTTGGCGGCTGCGACGTCGCCGACGTGCTGGCCGCCATCGGCATGACCACCGCCGACCTGTTCCCGCCTAACGGGAGCAAGCGCCGCAAGCCGCTTTCCCCTGGTGTGAGTCGCGCCGACCTCGAGGCCGCGCTGCAGATCGAGCGCGGAATCCTGTTCATCCTCGACTGTGACCGCCGCGTGGGCAAGACCAGCAACGACGCCGACCTCGAACGCGAGGCCCTGGCACTCAAGCGCATCAAGTTCATGGAGGCCGCGCTGTGACCATCTCGACCGAAGCACTGGAGCGTGTCACCGCCGCCGTTGACGCGATGATCGAAGCCGCGCCAGTCATCCGGGCCGTGTCGGTACAAG
>CAZNBU010000609.1:0-2095 GCA_964571035.1 uncultured Planctomycetaceae bacterium
CACCACCGACGAGTTCGGCACCTACCTGCGCGCCAAGTTCAACCAGTTGCCGTACGCCCCGCTGGTGTTCCTGTCGGCGAAGAACCGCGACAACGTGATCGAGATGATCGACCTTGCGCGCGAGTTGCATCACCAGGCGGGCCAGCGCGTCGGCACCGGCGAGTTGAATCGCCTTGTGTACGCGGCCTTCGACCGGCACCACCCCCAGCCGCGGCAGAACCGGCTTGGACGAATCTTCTACGCCACGCAGGTGGAGGCGTTCCCGCCCAAGATCGTACTGTTCGTGAACGAGCCCGACCTGTTTCCGGAAAACTGGCGGACGTACCTCAAGCACCAGTTGCAACAGACCTCGCCGTTTCAGGAGGTGCCGATCCGGCTGAAGTTCCGGGCGCGTGACAAGGTAGTTCTGTAGGCGTGCGCGGCATGATGTTTCCGTGAACACATTGTTGAAAAGAACTGTCAGTAACTGCGTTGACGCTTTGTGGTCATGCGATACACTTTTGCTGCGCGGGTACACCGCGCGCCGTCGCCCGGACGCGGGCGGGGACAGATCGGCCTCACCGGCGCAGTGGCTTTCGGACGCCGAGTGACGCCAAGGCCCTTATGAAAGGAGGTGATCTGTGACTACCTACTGTGATCGAAAGCGTGGGGGGCTCAACTAACTGAGACCGACGGGCTTGGTTAGATCCAGCCCACCCCCTGCGTATGGAAATACGCTGGATAAGGAGCGGCCCGGGAGGGTCGCTCCTGTCTTTTTGGGGGGGCGCTTGATGTTGCCAGTGAACTGGTGCCCTGAGCGCAAGCTCAGGGCGCGGTAAGTAGGAGATGCGCAGCCTCACCGACCCGCCCCGACCTGGCGGTCGGGGCACAAGTTCCGCGCAGGCTTGCGCGCGCATCCTGTTGCGATAAAACGGGTTCTGGAGGCATGCAGTGAGCGCAGACGCATTCAGTCTTCTGGTCTATGCCGTGCTGATCTTTGCCGTAGCATCCGGCGGGTTGGTCACGTCGATGCTGATCGGCAAGCGCCGCAAGGGGTTCATGAAAGAGGAACCCTACGAATGCGGCGTGCCGCAGATCGGCGAGACGCGCCCCGAATTCAACGTCCGCTTCTTCATTCTCGCCATGATCTTCGTGCTCTTCGACATCGAGACGGTGCTGCTGGCGCCGTACGCAGCCACATTCATTGATGACGTGCGCGGCGGCAAAGGGGTGGAATACCTCGCCGAAGTGGGCGTGTTCCTTGCTGTACTGGGGTTCGGCCTGCTGTACGCCTGGCGCAAGGGTGTACTGGACTGGAACGTCCCGCTGGGCCAGAACGCGGATGACGTGCCGCGCCGCTTCCTGGCTGGTACAGAGGAAGCGAAACCCGCCGAGGTAACCCATGGGCATTGAACAGATGATCCCTTCGCTAGCCGGCGACGGGTTTTTCACAACGCAGATCAACAAGGTTATCGGATGGGCCCGCAAGAACAGCCTGTGGCCGTACCCGTTCGGAACCGCCTGCTGCGCCATCGAGATGATGGCGACGCTGAATTCGCGCTACGACTTATCTCGCTTTGGCGCCGAGGTGATCCGTTTCAGCCCGCGCCAGAGCGACTTGCTGATAGTCTCGGGCCGCGTGGTGCTGAAGATGATGCCGGTGCTCACCGAGATCTACCAGCAGATGGGTGAGCCCAAGTGGGTGATCAGCATGGGCGCGTGCGCCAGCACGGGCGGCGTGTTCAACACCTACCCGCAAATCCAGGGCGTGGACCAGTTCATCCCGGTGGACGTGTACGTGCCCGGGTGCCCGCCGCGGCCGGAAAGCCTCATCGACGGCGTGCTGAAGATCCAGCAGATCATCGACGGACAAGCCGAGCGCGGTGAGTTCACACGACCGACAGTGGAAGCGAACTGATGTCTGAGCCTGCCCAGGAAAAGAAGCTGCCACCGACTCATGACGCGCATGGTGTGTCTCCGCGCGTGCTGGCGGAAAACCAGATCGATCACGACGTGTTGCGCGCGAAGCTGGGCGACCTGATCACGGACATCCGCACCGAGTACAAGCAGACGGTGATCCGCACGACGCCCGCGAACGTGGTGAAGGCGCTGGCGG
>CAZNBU010000610.1:0-2088 GCA_964571035.1 uncultured Planctomycetaceae bacterium
CGCCCTTGCGCTGGCGCTTGCCGCCTGCGGCGAGGCGGAGCCTGATTCCGAAACCATCAACCCCGGCTCAGTGCTCAGCGTTGACGCCGCGACCGCCACGCCCAACGCCGTCAAGGACGGCGACACCTTGCTGTTGCAGGTTGCCGTGGTGGCTGAAAACACCGTCGCGCACGTGCGTGTGGACCTTACATCTATCGGCGGCGCCGCAGCCGCTGACATGCTCGATGACGGCGCCAACGGCGACGTGGCTGCCGGCGACGGCACCTGGAGCCTGCAATACACCATCCCCGCCGGGCTTACCCCCGGCGACAAGAAGCTGGTCTTCCGCATCCGCGATGAGGACGACTTCAGCTACACCGGCGTCCTGAACGTCACCATTTCCAGCGCCGCGCCCGAGTTCAACGTGCCCGGCAGCACCGTCGCGAACGCCGATGGCGTAAGCGGCAGCGTCTTCGGCCCGACCGAGACGATGCAGTTTCGCATCGCCGTCAGCGACCCCGACGGCAACGACGACCAGATGACCGTCACGGCTGACCTGTCCGGCGCGTTCGGCGGCAGCGCGACCGAGGCGCTGACCTACAACGCCACCAGTGGGCTGTTCGAGCTTGACTACGTCGGCCCGCGCAGCATGACCCCCACCGGCGTGGCGGGCCAGGTGGTCATCACCGCCACCGACACACAGAGCCTTGTGCGCACGCAGGCCTTTGCACTGAACGCGCAGAACTGGGTCGGCTTGGCGGGCTCAGCCAGCGCGATCGGCATCTCGACTTCGGGCGGGTGGACGCTCGGATCGGCTTGCACTGTGGACGCGCAGGGGCGCATCTACGTCGCGTATTCAAGCCGCGTGAACCTCAGCGGCTCGGACTGGATGTACGCGGTGTACGTCAAGCGCTACGACCCGCAGACCGGCACGTGGTCGGGGCTGAACGGCTCCGACAGCGGGCTGGGGCTGAACCTGAACACTCAGGGCCGCGTGATCAGCAGCGGGTACATGGGCGAGATTCAATACTACGCCGAGCAGAACCAGGGCGCGGGCAACCAGGAGTTCGTGTACGTGCTGTTCCACGGCGACCCGGACCCGGATGAAGGCAGCGGCCAGTCGCTCTGGGACAGTTTCCTGTACCGCTACAACATCACCACCTCGATGTGGGAAGCGCTGGGCACCGGCACCGACGCGTCCGACTGGATCACCGACGTATCGAACCCCACGGGCCCAGATGTCGGCGGGTTCACGAAGAGCGGCGAGCGCGCGCAGGAACCCCGCATCGCCTTCGACACCGCCACCGACAACGTCTACGTCACCTACCACCTGGATGTGCCCGAGTACGCGGTGTTCGTGCGCCGCTGGGTGCGCGCGACCGGTGTATGGGAAGGCGTGCCGGACGCCACGCCAGCCGACGGCATCAGCGAAGACGCGCTGGAAAACTGCCAGTACCCGCAGATCGCCATCTACGGCGGGTTCGCCTACGTGGCCTGGGTGCGTGGCGGATCGGCGGGCGACATCCGCATGCGCCGCTACGACATCACCGGTGGCGCGTGGTCCGCGGGCATCGTCACCATCCACGACGCGACATCCCAGCCAGGCGGCGGGTTCCCGGCGCTGGATGTGGACAGCGCGGGCAACCTGTATGCCGCGTACAAGGTGACCTTCACCGGCCCCAACGATCAGCAGGTGCACGTGAGGACCTGCCCGGTGGCCGGGTGGGACACCGCGGCAAATTGGGTCGGCGCGGGCGGCAATGTGCACGTCAACGTGCCGGCGAACACCGTCACCAACGTGATCAAGGTGCGCGTGGCGATTGACAGCGCGGACAACGTCTACGTCGCCTGGAACCAGGTGCACCCCGGCAGCACGCTCAGCAACAAGCGCGGCGTGTTCGCCACGAAGTGGGACGGCACAGCCTGGCGCGAGCTTCGCGGCAGCCTGAGCGGCGACGGGTTGTCCGACTACGGCGCCGAGGACCACTGGCTGCCGGACATAGCGATCGACCCGCAGGACCGCCCGGTGGTGTGCTACGACACCTTCTGGGGCACAGGAAGCGGCAACGACCGCCGCATGATCTATGTGAAAGCCCTGCGCTAGAAGCA
>CAZNBU010000611.1:0-2086 GCA_964571035.1 uncultured Planctomycetaceae bacterium
CAACGCCAAGACGATCAGCACCGCCGTCGCCTTCTTCTTCGGCCGCGGCGAGCTGAGCCAGGTCGTGGACCAGACCAACCCGCTTTCCCAGCTTACGCACGAGCGTCGCCTGTCGGCGCTGGGCCCAGGCGGCTTGAACCGCAAGCGCGCGGGCTTTGAAGTGCGAGACGTGCACATCAGCCACTACGGCCGCATCTGCCCGATTGAAACGCCGGAAGGCACGAACATCGGGTTGATCAGCAGCCTGTGCACCTACGCGCAGACCGACGAGTACGGCTTCCTCGTGACGCCGTATCGGTCAGTCAAGAAGGGCAAGGTAACGGATGAAATCCTGTACCTGCGCGCCGACGAAGAAGTGAAGTCGGTGATCGCGCCCGCGGACGCGCCCATGGACGACAAGGGCAACCTGACGGGCGACCACATCGCGGTGCGTATCGGCCAGGACTTCAAGACCGTCAAGGGCGACGAAGTCGAGTTGATGGACGTCAGCTCGATGCAGATGGTCGGTGTCAGCGCCTCGTTGATCCCGTTCCTGGAGCACGACGACGCCAACCGCGCGCTGATGGGCAGCAACATGCAGCGCCAGGCTGTGCCGCTGATCCAGACCGAGCCGCCGCTGGTCGGCACCGGCATGGAGCGCCACGTGGCCCGCAACTCGGGCATGGTGGTGCGCGCCGTCGCCGACGGCGTGGTGCGTTACGTTGACAGCCGCGAAATCATCATCGGCGACGAAATCTACACGCTGCGCAAGTTCGTCGGGTTGAACGAGCGGACGTGCCTCAACCAGGTGCCGGTCGTGCAGGAAGGCGACCGCGTCAAAGCCGGCCAGATCATCGCCGACGGCGCCGCCACGCACTTCGGTGAGCTCGCGCTGGGGCGCAACATCCTGCTCGCGTTCATGCCGTGGGACGGCTACAACTTTGAAGACGCGATCCTCGTCTCGGAAGAGCTGCTGCACCAGGACGTGTTCACCTCGATCCACATCGAAGAGTTCGAAATCGAGATTCGCGAGACCAAGCTGGGCCGCGAAGAGTTCACCAACGAAATCCCGCACGTCGGCGAGCGCCAGCGCAAGAACCTGGACGAAGGCGGCGTGATCCGCATCGGCACCAAGGTCGGCCCCGGCGACATCCTCGTCGGCAAGGTCGCGCCGAAGTCCAAGTCGGAGCTTACACCCGAAGAAAAGCTGCTGTACGCGATCTTCGGCAAAGCCGGCGAAGACGTGAAGAACGACAGCCTAGAAGTCCCCGCCGGCAGCTACGGCGTGGTCATCAAGACCGAGCGCTACAGCAAACGCATCGCACAGACCGACGAAGAAAAGAAGCAGGTCAAGATCGAGCAGAAGCAGGCGTCAGAGACCTACCTGTCGGAAGCCCGCACGCAGTTGCAGGTGCTCGTGACCGAGCTTGAGGAGTCGCTGGGCGAAAAGCCGAAGTCCGGCAAGAAGGGCATCAAGAGCCTGCTCAACGACGACGAGCGCAAGAGCCTGAGTCTCGAGGAGATCGACGACATCCTCGAAAACCTCACGCCGGACGCGTTCGGCGCATCGGGCCGCTCCGTTCGCCTTGTCGAAGAGGCGGTCAACCGCGCGCGCAAGAAGATCCGCACCGCGCGGCAGAAGCTTGACCGCACCGTGCAGAAGCTGACCCGCGGCGACGAGTTGCCGACCGGCGTGCTTGAAAAGGTGCGCGTCGAGCTTGCCACCAAGCGCACGCTCAGCGTCGGCGACAAGTTCGCCGGCCGCCACGGCAACAAGGGCGTGGTCAGCAAGATCCTCAAGGTCGAAGACATGCCGTTCCTTGAAGACGGCACGACCGTGCAGATGGTGCTGAACCCGCTCGGGGTTCCGTCGCGCATGAACGTGGGCCAGCTGTTTGAGCTGCACCTCGGGTTGGCGGCGCGCAGACTTGGCTTCCGCGCGATCACTCCGGTATTCAACGGCGCCGCCGAGCAGGACATCACCGCGCTGCTCGACGAAGCCGGGTTCCCGAGCGACGGCAAACTGACCCTGTACGATGGACGCAACGGCTTGCCCTTCGAGCAGAAGGTCAGCGTGGGCTACATGTACATGCTGAAGCTGCACCAC
>CAZNBU010000612.1:0-2084 GCA_964571035.1 uncultured Planctomycetaceae bacterium
GCACCGGCGACGAGTACCGCGCGCTGCTGAATGAACTGCTGGGCGAAATCAATTCAAGCCACCAGGGGTACTCCGGGTTCGACGACCGCAGCGACGGTTTGAATGAGAGCGTGGGCTATCTCGGCGCACTGTTTGATACCGCAGAGCTGGCACAGGGCCGCTACAAGGTGGTGGAAATCGTCAAGGACGGCCCGCTCGACCTGCCGGAAGGCGTGCCGGCTGTTCCGTTCTATCTGACCGGGCTGAACAGCAAGCCGATCGCCAAGGGCAGCAACCTGGCGCAATTGCTAATGGAAACCAACGGCAAGAAGACGCTGCTTCACCTGGGCGGCGACCCTGCCTTTGAGTCGTCATCGCCGGTGGCCGTAAAGCCGATCTCGCGCGGCGCGGAGGGCCAGTTGTGGTACCAGCGCTGGGTGGAGCACCAGCGCGACCTGGTGGACACCTACTCGCAGGGCCGGCTTGGTTACGTCCACATTCGCGCGATGAACGACAGCAGCCTGCGCGACTTCAAGCATCACCTGGGCAACAACATGCTGGGCAAAGAGGGCGTGGTGATCGACGTGCGTTTCAACGGCGGCGGCCGCACCGCGGTGGACGTGCTGGAGATCCTGATCAAGCGCCCGTGGCTGAAGCGTCAGTACGGCGACCTGCCGGACATCAGCGAAAACATCTACCGCAGCATCGCGCTGGAAAAGCCGAGCATCCTGATGATCAACGAAAGCAGCTTCAGCAACGCCGAGATCATGGCGGAGGGATTCCGGCGGCTGAACATTGGCAAAATCGTTGGCGTAGACACAGCCGGCGGTGTAATTGGCACCGGCAGCTACCGCCTGATCGACGGCAGTCGCATGCGCCTGCCTAGCACGGGCGCATACACGGTGGACGGCGAGAATCTCGAAAACAACGGCCGCAAGCCCGACATTTTCATCGAGAACAACCCCGAAGAACTCGACCAGGGCATCGACCGCCAGACCGAGCGGGCAGTAAGAGAACTGCTCGCCCAACTGGACAAATAAGCAGTCAGTCTAGCCCCGCCAGTGATGGCGGGGCATCTCCACGTGGCAGGATCGGGTCCATGGAAATCCAACAGTTCCAGAAGCTGATCGAAGACACCTTCGGCGCAAAAGACCGCAAGCGAGGCATCGAGAGCACCTACCTGTGGTTCGCCGAGGAGGTGGGGGAGCTGGCCCGCGCAATCAACGGCCGCACGAGCCGAGAAAACTTGCGCCACGAGTTCGCCGACGTCCTCGCCTGGCTGACCACACTAGCCAGCATCGCCAACGTAGACCTGCAGGAGGCCACTACCGAGCGCTACGGCAAAGGTTGCCCCAAGTGCAAAGCCATCCCCTGCTCATGCGCTGAAAACCAGGCGCCCGTCTACCGCTGCTGAACCTGGCCCCCGCAAAGGCCGGGTTCGGTTTTTGCGAAATTTGTTCTTTGGCGGGCAGATTTTCTTGGCTTGCCGCGTTAATGCGCTAGAGTTGCATCGTCGTGTGCGCGCGCTAGCGCCGCTGCGGTTCAGCCTGCCGGGGATTTGGCCCCGGGGGGCTCAAACGAAGTAGCCACGATACCCCGGGGCATGTGCCCCAAAACTACGGACGCACAACAGCCATACCCGCTCGACGCGACCCGGCGTTGCTGCATCCATAGGAGCTAGAAATGGCCAAGAAGTCGGACTACCTCAACAAGAAGCAGCTCGTCAAGCACATCGACATCACCAAGCTGAAGGATGTCGATCAACTCGTCGCCATGATGGGCGACACCAGCTTCAGCGCACGCAACCTTGCGCGCGCCAGCGACATCTACGACATGGCGCTGCGCGACAAGAACTGCAACGTCATCCTGTGCCTCGCCGGCAGCCTTGTTTCGGCGGGCCTCAAGAAGGTCATCACCGACCTCGTCAACAACAACATGGTGGACGCCATCGTCAGCACCGGCGCCATCATCGTGGACCAGGACTTCTTCGAAGGCCTGGGCTTCAGCCATTACAAAGGAACCCAGTTCGTCAACGACGCCGAGCTCCGCGAGCTGGCGATCGACCGCATCTACGACCACTACATCAATGAAGACGAGCTGCGCGT
>CAZNBU010000613.1:0-2076 GCA_964571035.1 uncultured Planctomycetaceae bacterium
GGCCCAACGGCGAGAACGAATACTGCAAGTTCTGCACCGAGGGCCAGAATCTCGGGTCGCAGGAAGAGGCTGAAAAGAGCGTGCAGGACGTAATCGAAACCGCCATCGCCGCGCGCCGCGAATCGCGCATCACGTTCGTGCACGTCAACACGGGGTTTCTCGACAGCAACGACTACCTGACCCTGTTCGAGCCGCTGTATCGCGAGCTGAAATCCAAGACCAACCTGCTGCTCGGGTTGCAGGCGCCGCCCGACGCTGACTTCGAGAACTACCGCAAATTTAAAGCGCTCGGCGTCAACAACGTCAGCCTGTGCTTTGAAGTCATCGACGAGGAGCTGTTCAAGGAGATCGGCCCCGGCAAAGCCCGCCGCGGCGGGTTGCAGCGCTACCTCGACGCGATCGATTTCTGCGCCAACGACGTGGGGTTCGACACGGTGAACGGCGAGATCATCGCCGGGTTGGAGCCGCCGGAAAGCAGCATCCGCGCGATCGACTGGATCGTCGATCACGGCGCGATCCCCACGGTATGTGTCTTCCGCCCCGTGCTCGGCGCCGCGTACGGCAAGCGCAAGCCGCCACGCGTAGAAGACATGCTCCCCGTCTTTCAGCATTTCTACCGGCGCTGCATGGAGAAGCATCTGCCCATAGGCATAGCGCCCAACGTGAAGGTAAGCCTGATCATGCTGCCGGAGGAGTGCCGCGGGTTGCTGCCAAACCCCAACGCCTACCCGTTCACCAGGGCCATGCTCTGGTTCGCAGGCAAAGCCTTCTCAGCCATGTTCAACGCACGGGTAAAGGTCTGAATTGGTGGTATGGGCGCCCTCGCCCATGGCCGGTCGCGGGCGAGGGCGCCCGTGCTGCGTAGTTAAGAACGGCAGTCAGGCGCGGAGCGCCGTCACAAGGTTAGCCCCCGCCGGTCGGTGCCAAGCGAAGCGCGGCGCCGACAAGGCGGGGCTACAGGCAAGAGGAATGTCGAGGCGCGGAGCGCCGGCACAAAGGGCGCCAACGGGTTGGCCGGGTTGTGTCGGCGCTCCGCGCCTCGGGTTGGATGGAACACCGCGAACCCCGGCCCCTGGCCGGGGCTAACGTTGTGCCAGCGCTCCGCGCTGAACTGATAACTACGCAGCATTAGGCGAGTGCGCCCGTGCCACGGGGAATTCCAAATTTCTTTTGTCGTCGTAACTCGGCTTGCAGGCTGTAGTTGCTCCCGTCTCTCGCCTCCGGGCTCCCGACTTTTTCCTCGAACGTGTGTCCGCCGGTTCCTGGGTATGTAGGGGCGAATTTTCGCCCGCGCCGAGGGACCGCCATGCCGACCGACATCCATGAATCCGTGCTCGCCATCCAGAAACTCTACGGCCGCATCGAGGTCGAAACGCTCATCGACCTGACCGCCCACAAACTGCAACTGGCCTCCGGTGAGATGCAATGGCGCACCAAGCAGCTTGCCGAAGGCCGCTACGTCACCACGCGCTGGCAGGTCTCGCCCGCGCAATCCGATCAGGCTTCGCGCCATATGCTGGCGTTGATCTCGCTTCGGCTTCACTCATCCCTGATGGTCGCCAAGCGCTGCAACGATGACTTCGGCGACGACTCGCCGTTCAAGGACGACCCGCTGCTCAAAGCGCACCCCGAGCGCGCGAGCATAGAGTTCTTTCAGGAAGCCCTCGACCACGCCCGCGAAACACGCCCAACCACACGCGCACCCAAGCCCAAGGCTGAGCCAGCCAAGCCGGCCAAACCAGCGCCGCGCCCAAACACCGAGCGGCCCGGAGAAGGCTACGTAAAGGGTCCGCCCTCGCCGCAGGTGAAAGAGCAGTACACCGCCTGGATGGACGCCTTCCAAGCCTGGAGGGAAGCCGGCGACCACAACGCACTGCTGCCCGAATACCCGCAGCTGGTGTTCGAGTACATGACCCGCCAAGCCAAAGTAGACCCGGAGTTCGAAGAGCTAAGGAAGCACGCCCAAGGCTACATCCACGCCCGAAACCACCAACTGGCAAAGTTGGAAGAGCAACAGGAAGAACAGGCCCAAGGAGGCGCCGAACCAACCACCGGAGACTAGACCCCCGTGCCCGC
>CAZNBU010000614.1:0-2068 GCA_964571035.1 uncultured Planctomycetaceae bacterium
GACACGGCGACCGCGAACTTGCAGCTCAACGTGATGCCCGGGCCGCTGTCCCTCGTGACTGCGCCTGCCCTGCCCGACGGAACCGTGGGCCAGGCGTACAGCGACACCATCAGCGCCGAAGGCGGCACCGGCACCGGCTACACCTGGAGCGTGCTTGGGGGTGAGTTCCCGACAGGTCTGACGCTAACCCCCACAGGCAACCCGGCGACGCTGACCGGCACGCCGACGGTGTTCGGCCGCTTCAACTTCACAGTCCAGGTAGAAGACTCGGCGGCGACCACCGAGACGCTGGACATGCAATTGATCGTGATCATCGCGGGCACAAGCGACACGTGGCCCGCGACCTTCTCTCTCGCGCCCGACCGCGGCGACTGTGCCGTCTTCACCGGCACCCGCATCCTGCAGTTCGGCGGCGAGTTCGGTGCCTCCAACGGCGGCGAAGTCATGACCCCGGGCGCAGGCACGGTCACGCCCATGACCACCACCAACGCGCCGACCGCCCGCGTGGAAGGCACCGGCGTCTGGACCGGCCGCGAGATGATTGTCTGGGGCGGCCGCGACCTCAACACATACTTCAACACCGGCGGGCGCTACAACCCGGACACCGACACCTGGACAACCGTCACCACGACCGGCGCGCCGTCATCGCGCACGCAGCACTCCGCCGTCTGGACAGGCACCGAGATGATCATCTTCGGCGGCTACGACGGCAGCTTTGCGCCGATGAACGACGGCGCCGCCTACAATCCTGCCGCCGATTCATGGCGCCCCCTGGCAGCCGTCCCCACGGGCTTTGCCGGGCGCGAGCGCCATGCGGCGGTATGGACCGGCACGCACATGATCATCTGGGGCGGGCTGGACAGCGCGGGCAACGGCATGTTCGACGGCGCGGTGTACGACCCTGTCGGCAACTCCTGGACGCTGATGAGCACGACGAACGCGCCGGAAGTCTGGGCGCACCACGCCGCGTTGATCTGGACCGGCAGCGACCTGTTTGTGTGGGGCGGCCACTACATGAACGCCCACAACGACGGCCGCCGCTGGGACCCTGTCTCGAACACGTGGTCGATGCAGGGGACGTACCACATCATCCGGCGCGAGTTCGCGGCGTGCGCCACGAGCGGCGGGGTGTTCGTGTGGGGCGGGCTGGACCACTTCGGGACGTTCGCGCAGAACGACGGCGAGTTCTTCAACTTCGGCATCAACAACTGGCAGGGGATGGCGACGCCGCCGTTGTTCGGGCGGTTTAACGTGAAGGCATGGTGGACCGGCCGCCAAGTGATCCTATGGGGCGGCAAGGAGTTCGGGTTCTCCGGCACCAACCCGTTATCCGACGGTGCGGTTTACATACCGTGATCGCAACTCGTGGGATCCAGGCTGGTGCCCCGACCGCAAGGTCGGGGCAGTCCACACTCAAACCGCGCCTCACAGAATTGGGCCGGCACCTCGCGGTGCCGGCACCAGTTTGATCATCTCTAACGGTACTTGCGCCCGTAGAGGAAGTCGTCGTCCTCGTGCGCCGGGTGCTTTTCGGGCGCGTACACGCCTTGCAGCACTGTGGCGGGGTCCGGCTTGGGCTGGGCCATTACCCACTCTTCGGCGGCTTCGATGTCGGCGCGGATCTGCTCGGTCATCCCGTTGATGCCGTCGTCGTCGATGTAGCCAAGCTCTTTCAGGTACGCGCCGTAGCGCGTCAGCGGGTCGCGCGCTTCCCAGTACTCCAGCACGTCGGCGGGCACGTACTTGGCGGGGTCGTGCTCGGCGTGGCCTTTGCGGCGGAAAGTCAGCACCTCGAACAACTGCGTGCCTTCGCCGGCGCGGGCGCGGTCAACGGCGTCGCGGGAGGCTTCGTACACGGCGTTGGCGTCGTTACCGTCGATGGTGACGGCGTGCTTGATGCCGTACCCGACCGCTTTGTCGGCGAAGCGCTCGGCGATGCACTGGCCCGTGGTGGGTGTGCTGTAGGCGTACTGGTTGTTCTCGATGATCACCACCAGCGGCGCCTTCATCACAGCCGCGAAGTTCACGTCTTCGTGGAACTCGCCGGTGCTGGTGCTCCCTTCGCCGA
>CAZNBU010000615.1:0-2066 GCA_964571035.1 uncultured Planctomycetaceae bacterium
CCCGCCCGGTATGTTTCAGGTGCCGTGGAAATGCTCGAAGACCCGGGTGAGTTGAGCAGCGTCATTCTTCGGTCTCAGATAAAAACGCATCGCCCGATGTACCTGCTTGATGAAGAGAACTTCGCAAGATGGATGCGCACGTACGGTGAGCGCTTGCCATACGTGCGGATTCGGGTGGAGCCTGACGGTGGCCCATCCGGAGTGTTCATGCGCGTGGTTGCGGCCGATGGCACGCCGACTCCGGTCGTTGAAGTGTCGCCGATCCCTATTGAAGAAGACCAGTTGGCCACGGCGATGCGCAAACTCGAAACCGACTTGGCCGCCAAGGGCGAGCGGCCACCTGCACCGGAGACGTTTGACCTACAAAGGCAGAACGCGTTGCGTGCGGCCGTAGACAAGAACAAGGGCTACAACGCGGCAGGGCTGAAAGAGGCGATGGGGGATGAGATCCATGACGCGCTTCAGAAAAAGGAGTACCGTGATCGATACGCCCTGTACGGTGCCTGGTACAACTCCCATTGGCGGATGGACGGCGACGAGGACGGCTACGTGATGTCGGGGTACGTGAACCTAGAAAAGGATAAACTGTATGCCCTCTACATCTGGGGCAAGTCACGCGACGACCTCAACCCCGACATGCGCGTGGTAGTCCGCGGCCAAGGTGAAGCCACCGATCTCGGCGTGATTCGGCTGCCCAAGTGAAGAAGAAGGGGCACGTGCACTGAGTCGAGGGCGACGCAAGCGTCGCCCCTACAACCCCCGCCATTCGCGGTCTTCTAGGAACTCTTCTTCGGAGATGATCTGCTTGCCCAGCACCTCTTCGAAGGTCTTTTTGGCGCTGCGGGTTTCGGCGCCTTCTGTGAACAGGCGGCTGGTTACGTCCAGCAGCTTCCATAGCTGGTCGGAGGTGCTGCCGGTGTTGAGCGCGCCTTGCACGTGGCCCTTCAACTGTGGGGCTACGTCTAGCGGCACCAGCGCGCCTACTATGCACAGGCTTACCTGGCGCTCGTTGAGCACTCCGCGCGTCAGCACGCGGCCGTAGCCTTCCACCACCGCCCAGTCGCCGAGATCGGGGCTGTTGCTGCGGGCGTAGCGGTCCACCTGGTCGGCTTTCTCGCCGTAGATCTTGTCGAACAGCTCGCGTCCGCGCTTGCGGAACAGCGCGACGTCGTCGCCTTCCAGTGGGTGGTCACGCAGCTTGATCTCGCCCGTCAGTGGGTTGCCGGCTTTCTTGCAGGCGTCCTTGAACTGGCCCAGCGCGTTCAGCGCGCGCGGATACCCGGCAAACAGGTGCGTCTGCACGATGGCTTCGCGCATCAGCTCGGGGTCGGGGCGCGGGTCGAGCTTGAGCAGCGCGTCGAAGCAGCGGCGCGCGTGCTCGGCGTGGCCGTCGGCTGTGATCGCGGCGCACATCGCCAGCGCGGCGTCGTCGCGCGCCAGCGGATCAATGCCGGTCAGCAGGAAGCTGATGGTGGCGGGCTCGACTCGTTTGGCTATGGGCATGTTCGGTGTTCGATGTTCGGTGTTCGATGTTCGGAGTTTGGCACAGCGGCGTTCGCTTTTCCAACACCGAACACCGCACACCGAACATCGAACTCAGGGTGGTGTCGTCCAATGCGCTATGTGTTCGGGCAGCTTGCCGTGGATTGCCGCCAGGCGCAGTGTGTTGATGGCTGTGCGGGCGGTTCGCCACTTCACTAGTTCGCGGTCGCCGGGGACTCTCAGGTGCCACGTCTTGACCTCGTCGCCCATGGACGCGCCTAACCACACCGTGCCTACCGGCTTGTCGGGTGTGCCTCCGCCGGGGCCGGCTATGCCGGTTACAGCCACGCAGATTTCGGCGTTGCTGGTTTTGCGGATGCCGCGCGCCATCTCCTCGGCGGTCTGTTGGCTTACCGCGCCGTGTTCTTTCAGCGTCTTCTTCTTTACGCCAAGCCGCTGATGTTTGGCTTCGTTGCTGTAGGTGACCGCGCTTTCGAGCAGCACGTCGCTGCTGCCCGGCACGTTCGTAAGCAGATGCGCGATCATGCCGCCGGTGCAGCTTTCGGCGCAGGCGGCTGTGATGC
>CAZNBU010000616.1:0-2059 GCA_964571035.1 uncultured Planctomycetaceae bacterium
GAGGCTAGAGGTTAGGGAACGGCAAGGGCAACAGCCGCTGCGCCTGACCTCTGACCTCTATTGAGCTACCACAATATCGCCAAGGTTCTTTGCTTCGAACGCCGGCAGATTGAGCTGGAACACCCGATCCGGGTTGTTCCAATCGGCGCTGGTGGTCCAGATCATCAGGTACACCGGCCCGTACGGCGCGTCCTGCATCTCGCACTGGCCGTCGGCGCCGCCCTTGCGCACGTTGGATTTCTCCGAGTCCGGCACACTGCCAGCCGCATTGAATGTCACCAGGTACTCCGCGCCCGCGACCGGCACACCGGTGCTGGTGACGCAGCGGAAGCGCAGGGTGCACGAGGCGCGCAGCGTGAAATCCAGGGACTGGTCGCCGCCCGCCGGCATCGTCAGCGTGCGCGAGCCCGGGTGTGCAACCAGGGGCGATGAAGTGTCCGCAGCCTCCACCTGCACGGTGTACTCGCCCTCGGGCACGTAGAAGTCGATGTAGTCGGACTGCTTGCCGGTAAGTTCGCCGTTGAACACCGTCTCCAGCGTGCCGTGTCCCTGCGGCTTGATGCGCACGCGGTACTGCGCCTTGCCGGTCTTCGGATCGGGCGAGCCGGCCTCGCGCGCCGCGTTGACGCGCAGGTGTCCGGTCTTGATGTCGTACCGAAACTCGCCGCCCTGCCCAGCCTCAATCTGCGTCACGTAGCGCGCGTGCACGTTGCGCACCTCGGCGACCAGGTAGTAATTGCGCAGCAGCAGGTTGGTCCACGTGAAGCGGTTGCCCTGGCTGCTGGTGGGCGTGGTGTAGGCGAAGTCGTCAAGCTGCTGGCGCAGCGTGACGTTGGTGAACTCGCGGTCCGCCTTGCCGTCCACGGTCAGAGCGATCGTCACGTCGCCGCGATTGCCCGACGCGCCGTCGTTGCGTTGGCCGCTTTCGTCCATGCGCTCCAACGTCGCGTCCACGCGCTGCGTCTGGCCTTGCGGCGTGATGCGGTCGCTCCAGGACCAGTTGGCGTTGTCGCGAAACGCGCTCAGCGTCACGTCCACGGGCGCGCCCATCACAAGGTCCACCCGCACACTCCCGCCGGGGCCCAGTTGCGTCCAGTACGCCACCGGCCGCACGACCCGCTTGGATTCAAAACCAGCCGTACGATGCTCGCCGAAGCGGCCGCGCTCCATGCCGTCGGAGGCGACCTGGATCGTCTGGATCTGCACGTTCTGCAACTCCGCCTGATCCGGGAAGCGCGGGAAGAACTCCACAATGCACTTGTCCGGCATGGTAAGCGCGAGCGTCACCTGCTGAGTAATGTTGCCGGAGCTGATCGTCACTGTCTGCTCAACCGGCGCGTAGTTCGCCGCCGTTGAGCGCACGCGGTAGTCGCCCGGGTAGAGGTTACTAAAGAGGAAGACGCCGCGTTCGCCCTTCACGTATTCCGGCTGGGTTGACATCAACTGGTACCCCAGCGGTCCGGCGTCGATGTCCAGCGCGACCGCAGCCATCGGCATGCGGTTGCCGCGCGCGTCGGTAAGCGTCACCTGGATCTGGGCGGTGGCAGCCTCCACGTTGGCGGCTTGCACCAGCGTGTCGGTGCGGCCTTCAGGCAGTGTGCGGACCTCGCCGGGCGCGACCGCGCCGGTGCGCGGGGTATCGGGCGTGCCGCCGTTGCGGACGGGCGGCTGTTCGCGGCTGGAGTCAGGCCCGCGTGAGGTGATGCTGCTGCCCCTGTCCTCGGAAGCGCCGCGCGTGCCGCGATTGCGGTTTTCGGATGGCACGGGGTCGGTTGCGACCTCGACGGGGTCGTCCACAGGCACGCCGGGCATGACGGCAACGCCGCCGCCGATCAACCCCAGCACGAAACCGAACACCGCCGCCAGGATCAGCGACGCCGCAGCAATGAAGGGAAATGAGCGAATGTCAAACCGAAGAGCCATGCCAATGACCGCGCAACTGGTTGCCCGCAGCCCCATTGTAACGACCCACGCGCGGATTTGACGGGAGAAGAGCCGTTTGGGTCAGATTTCGGCCCATGGCGGGACCGTCATTTTCTGGAATACTGCGTTTCGCGGG
>CAZNBU010000617.1:0-2051 GCA_964571035.1 uncultured Planctomycetaceae bacterium
AGGCTGTTTACTGGCTGCGCTATTGTTTGCGCCGCTGCTTGCCGCCCAGAAGGCGGCGCCGAAGAGCGAAAAGACGCACGATCGACCAACAACCGGCGTTGTACTGCAAGTACCGGAGGCCGTGAAAGCGGCGCCCAAGGAGGGGGATCTGATCCCGCGCGCCGGCACGCTGGCGTACATCCTGAGCGACCGTCCGGAGGTGATCTACCACATCTTCGGCAAAGACCCCGCGGGCGGGTGGCGCCTGCGCAACTTCCTTGAAGGCAAGTTTGAGGAAGAGTTCGCCGACAAGAAAGACACCGACGAAGCCAGGCAGGCCCGCACCATCATGGACTACGTGTTCAACACGTACGAGGCGCTGAGCAAGGCCGAGCTCGGCCTGCTGGACGTAACCACCGACGGCCCGAAGTACGTGCTGCTGCTGCACACCAAGGCGGGCAAGTCGATCGACATCGCGCCGGAGTTCCTGAAAGAGTTCGTCGTCGCCAACAACGAGTTCATGGGCGTGAAGTACATTGAATACAGCGCCCCCGCCGACGAGCCTGAAGACGACGGCGACCACGAAGAACCCGGCATGCGCAGGGAACGCCCGCGCAACGCGTTCGGCAGCGGGTTGTCCCGCTTCTACGTCGCGTCGCTGCCGACCGGCGTGGCGATCTCGAACTTCGAGACCTCAATCCGCGAAAGCATCCAGCGCCTCGCAACCGGCGATTACTCCGAAAGCCTTTCCGGCCGCGAAGAGTTCAAGGAATGGACCGCCTCGCGCAGCAAGCACGACCTCTCGGTCTTCCTGATCGGGCGTGAGCTGCAGAACGCCGTGGAGCGCGTGCTGCCCAGCAAGGACCAGGCGGGCGTGGACGCGCCGCGCATCTACCGCGAAGCCGACAGTTGGCTGCAACTGCGCGAGTACAAATTCATCGTCTTCGACCTCGACTATGATGAAAAGGCGCGCGGCGTAACGCTCGCGGCTTCGTTCAAGACGCGCCGCCAGACGCGGCTGCTGGACAAGCTGGCGATCGAGCCCGCCGAGTTCAAGCTGCTGCGCTACGTGCCGGCCAACGCGGTGATGACGGCGGGCATGCAGTTGGGCGACGCCAAGACTACGTTCAACAATCTCAAGGAGCTCGGGTACGACGCCGAGAGCTGGTTCAACGAGCTGGGGCGCGCAAGACATCACGACGAAGAGCCGCCGGACGCCCCGGAAGACGTTGAGCCCAAGACGATCAAGCCGGGCAACGAAGCCGACATCCTGCGCCGCATGCTGCGCGGCCAGGAAGGAGAAGAGCCGGCGCGTCGCAGCGAAATCGACAAGGGCCTCGAAGAGTTCAATGAGATGCTCAAGGGTTACGGCACCTCGCTTGACGAGTTGCTGGGCGTGCTGGGCACCGAAGTTGTGGCCTTCATGTCGCTGGATGCCGAGCGCGCTGGCAACTCGAACCGCCGCGGCATGGATGCGATGTTCGAAACCGGCAACATGGGCATCGTCGTCGCGTTGAAAGATGCCGAGAAGGCCAAAAGCATCCTCGCCACCGCGCGCGAAAAAGACAGCAAGGGCGGCCTGCGCGGGTTTGTCGAGAAAGACCGCAACGGCGTCAAGATCAACGTAAGCCCGGAGCATCCGTTCGGATGGGCGTTCACCGGCGACGCGCTGCTGATCACCGCCGTAATGGGCATGGACGACGTGGACGCATCCGCGGCTGTGACGGCATCCCTGGGCGCCATGCTCGACGCGGGCAAAGCCACCGGGACGACCTCAACGTTCTCGAAGAACAGCTCCAAGTTCCTCGAAATGAACTTCGGCGAGATCGCCAAGCTTGAGGCGAAGCTGGCTGAAAAACAGGCCGGCAAGCTGGACCGCTACGCCATGCCGCAGCTTGAGTCCACCCCCACCAGCCTGATGACCGACGTTAAATTCGCTATCCGCACCCGCGAGCAGAAGGACGGCGTAGAAATCGGGCTGAATGTGCAGGGCCTGCCGGACGTGTGGCAGTACATCACCGGCGAAGCGTCGATGCTGGGCGAGGGGCCCGGCAATGTGCGCCGCAATGCCT
>CAZNBU010000618.1:0-2047 GCA_964571035.1 uncultured Planctomycetaceae bacterium
GAAGCCCACAGTCGCAATGCGTCGCGGTCAATCTTGGCATTGTGGCGCACGTCTACCGGGAACCCCTTGTGGAACAGCACCGTCTTCACTTGACGTGTCAACTCGTGCTCCTGCGCCATCGCCAGCAGCTCGCTTTCGATTCGCGACAGCAGGTCACGCTCGGGGATGTGGCCGCCGTGCAACTCGATCACGATCACCGGCTGCTGTTTGCCTTTGTCCCCCACCCCCACCAGCGCGCTGCGGTCCACCGCGTTGTGGTTGTTGAACACGCTCTCGGCTTGCTCCGGAAACAGCGGGCCCTGCGCCGTCCACACCGTGTGCGCGACGCGGCCGCAGTACCACAGGCGGCCCTGTTTATCGAACCAGCCCGTGTCGCCCATGCGGTGCCACACGCCCGTGCCGTCGCGGATCTTGGCGCGATTGTTCGCTTCGGGGCGGTTGAAATACTGATGCGTCGTGACCGGGCTGTAGACGATGATTTCGCCGACTTCACCGGAAGGCAGCTCGTTCACATCCGCGATGTCGCTGATCGGGCCATCGGTGATGCGCACCACTTTGGCTTTCACGCGCTCCAGCGCTTTACCGACGCACACGCCCTTGCCGCACTGCGTTTCGTAGCGGGTTTCGCCAAGCACTTCGGTGGCGGCAATGGTGCTGAACGGCAGGCTTTCGGTCGCGCCGTACGGCGTGTGGATGTCGCCGCCCGGCGCGATCCGGTCGTGAAGCTGCGCAAGCGTCTGGTACGGCACCGCTGCGCCCGCTACGAGAATCCGCTTGAGCGTGGGCAGCCGCAGATCGTTGTCGATCAGATGCGGGCCGACCCTGCGCCACACAGCCGGCGACGCGAACGACATCGTTGCCTTGTGATCGCTGACGGCTTTGACCAGGGTCGCGGGGTCGATGCTGCCCGGTCGCGAGAAGTCCATGTCCGGCAGCACGACGGTCACGCCCATGGCGATGCTGAACAGCGCGAACAGAGCGAAGCACGCGACGTCCACCTCACCCGGCTCAATGCCGTAGGCGTCGCGAATCATCTCGGTCTGCGCGACGAAGATGCCGTGGGTGTAGATCACGCCCTTGGGCACGCCGGTCGCGCCGCTGGTGAACAGGATCGCCGCGGTGTCGCTCGCGTACGTCAGGGCGGGCTGGCTGCCCTTCACCGTGCGGCGCACCATGCGGCGGTAGGTCTCGCCGCCCCAGAACCAGCGCCGGCCGACCGTCACGCGTTTGGTGACCGTGCGGAACGTCTTGCGGTAGCGCAGGCTCAGCGCGTGCGCGAGCGGGATGCCGACCAGCGCCTCCGCCTGCGCTTCCTCGATGCACTTGAGCAGGTTGGTCTTGCCCATGCCGGGATCGACGACCACCGGCACCGCGCCGACACGGAACAGCGCGAACACCAGCTCGACGAACTCGATGCCCGGCTTGACCGCGAGGATCGTGCGCGTGCCGTTGGTAATCCCCATCTGCAACAGCCAGAAACACAGGTTCTCGACGTTCTGGCCCAGTTCGCCATACGTGACGCTGCGGCCGGTGCGCTGCTCAATGACCGCGGTGGCGTCAGCGCGTGTGTTGCGCAACTCGTCGATGAACGCCGACACGTTCGCGCGCGGTGGCTCGGCGTGGACGGCTTGCTGCTTCGGTTGTGCTTCACCTACCTTCATGCAGCCGGCACCCTGGGCAAGAATTCTTCGATGGCTTCGATGATCTCGGCGCGGGCGTCTTCAACTACGAAGTGCCCGGCGTCGGGGTAAAGTTGAGTCTGCGCGTTGGGGAATCGGCGCTGCCACTCGGCGAGAAACGCTTCGGTAAAGACAAAGTCCTTGCCGCCCCAGCACAGCAGCATGGGGTGATCCGCGAACTGCGGCAGCCCGGCTTCTACCGACTTGAGCGTGCCCCACGACTCGTGCGTCGCATCCATCGGGATGTCCTGCACAAAGCGCAGGTTCGCCACGCGGTCTTCCCACGATGAGTACGGCGCCAGATACCCCGCCCTTGCTTCCGCGGTCAGCGGTTTGCGCGCGCAGCGGGCCAGCGCGCCGCGCACGAA
>CAZNBU010000619.1:0-2030 GCA_964571035.1 uncultured Planctomycetaceae bacterium
CAAGGCGTTACAGGCGGGGCAGAGGCAGGCGCGCTCGCACGGTTCGTTTGGGTCGTGTGCGCGTTCGTGTGAGTCTCGCGGGTGGTCGTCGCCGCCCGGCCCCGACGGCGCCCCGCTTCGGCCTCCGGATGATCAAAAAGTAGTACGTTCTTGCTCTTGGCGGCGGTCGGTGCGACGCCGGATGTTTTTCTGCGCGCCATTGGGACTGCTCCTAGGGCGTTGTTGCCGTTCTACGTCGAATGTGACCAGAACTACCGGCGACGCAACGCGAACCCGCCGATCAGCAGTGCCAGCGCCAGCAGCGCTGGCGCCCACGTGATGTCCATCTGCGCTTGCGCTTCGCCCACCATCTGTCGTGGGTTCCATCCGTTGAGGCTGCTTACTACGCGTACCCCAGCCTGCTCCGCCAGTGCGAAGAATGCTTCGTCGTCGCCGGTCTGCTGCAACTCGGTGGGCACCGGGTTGGGCAGCGGGATTCTTTGCAGTAGCACGTCTCCGTCGAACACCAGCAGTTCTTCGCCGCGCGGGGGGTCCAGTAACCAGCGGCCCGGCTTGTCGAGGCGCGCGGTGCCGCCTGCTGAGAGGCGCAGGTCAGTCGCCGGTGGTTCGGACAGGCCCACCCACACCAGCTCAGCCTCTTTGTCGAGCATGTTGAGCACGAGGTTGTTGCGGCTGGCGGTTGCGGTTACGAAGTCGAGCATCCGGTTCAACATTTCCTGGAATGCGGTATCGGCCCAGAAATTCGACAGGTTCAAGTCACCCCACGAGTTCGTGCACAGGCACCCGGTGCGGCCCACCACCTGCCGCCACGCTAGCAGCGGGTAAGCCGGGTTGGGCCTGCCCGGCGGGGTTGCGCGCAGTACGGTGAACACGCCGGGGTCCTTGCGCTCGGCTGTGCGGCACAGCAGGTACAGCGGTGTCATCACGCCCGGGACTTCGCGTCGTTCGTGCAGCACCCACTCCTGGTTGCCGCCCGCGATGGCTTCATCGAGTGTTTCCAGCAGACCTGCAAATCCTTCACCCCCCACGTTCCAGGTGTGCAGCTTCAGATTGGCGTCGGCGGCCTTCAGCGACTGCACCCATGCCGGATCGCCGTTCGTCTTGTCTCCGGTGAGAATCACGTCCAGACGCACGCCGGCGCTCACACCTGTTCTTGCGATCGAGGCCCAAGCGTCCGCGGTAGCGGCGCTGTCATCTTCGCCGTCGCTGATCAGCAGCACGCGCTTGTCGGATTCCCCGTCGCCCTGGGCCAGTGCCTCGACCCCCTCACGCAGCGCGTTGTAGATGCTGGTGCCACCGGCGGCTCTAAGGTTGTCGATGGCTGTGCCGTGCTCGGCGGCGTCGGGCGCGCGGAACGTGCGGTCCCACATCACCTGACGATTGAACCCGGCTATGCCGACTGCGTCCTTGTCGGAGGCCGCATCCAGCACGCGATGCGCCGCTTCCCGCAGCCGGTCAAGGCGCGTAATCCCGCCGGCAAGTACAGCGCCCATGCTGTCGGAGGTGTCCAGCAGAAGCAGGATTCTTCGCTGAGGCGCGTCGTCAGGCCGAAAGCGTACAGGCATGACCTCTTCGACCGGCGTGCCGCGATACCCGCCGGGGCCGAATGCGCCTTCGGCGCCGACCATCAGCAGGTTGCCGCCCGCCATCACCCAATCCGCGATCGCCTTCAACGCAGTCGGCGTCGCGCCCGATGCGTGCAGCGGCAGGTTGTTGATCACCAGCAGCCCGACATCGTCCAGGTCGCGCGGTGTCAGCGGCAGCCCGTTCTGGATGCGCACCTCGGTCTGCTTCGACTTGCGCAGCAGCCCGACCAACCCGTCGTCCGCTTCTGGATGGTCTTTGGGTACGCAGTACAACACGGTGCGGCGCGTGCCGGCATAGAACGAGAGCGACGCCTCATCGTTGCGCGGCTCGCGGTCCCCTTCCACTTCAACGTTCAACCGCAGCCGCACCACCCCGCTCTGCCTGACGACGAAGTTGAAGCTGACACCCGCCGCTACACCCGCCGACAGGTTCTTCGTTCCGGA
>CAZNBU010000620.1:0-2027 GCA_964571035.1 uncultured Planctomycetaceae bacterium
GGTTTATGCGCTCTGCCTGTAGCTTTGTGAACAGCGGACCAGCTTCGTTGACGTAGTCACCTGCGGAGTCTTCGGGGTGAAATCCCGGGCCGATCCAACGTGTTGCTTCGCGTAGCCAGACGATGGCCTGTTTCGCTGTGCGAGGCGGCGCACTCAGGATTGCGGGTAACTCACGCATCGCGATAGCTCCCCTTAACAAGGCCGGTCAAGCGGCGCATCAAGCGCTTTGGATCGCGCAGATGACACTCCCATATGACAATAGTTCTCCAGCCCGCGTCGCGCAACAACCTACGTGCCCGGCGATCACGCTGGACGTTTGTTTTAAACTTCTGCCTCCAGAACTCCGCCCGTGTTTTCGGCGTATAAGCCAAGCGGCAGCGGGGGTGCCGGTGCCAGAAGCAACCATGCACGAACACTGCCGTCCTGTGGTCAACCAGTACGAAATCAGGAGTGCCCGGCAGCTTTTGCTGCGATCGGTAACGCAGTCCGAGCTTCCGCAAAATCCGGCGGACTTGAAGTTCCGGGGCTGTTCCGCTGCTTCGAATGCGGCTCATGTTCCAACTTCGGTGTACGCGGCTGAGCCTGTCCATGCTTCCACTCCTGCAACAGCTTGAAAACCGGCGCAGCAATCTTGTGTGCAAGCAGCGGCGGTACGGCGTTGCCAACTTGCTGAAACTGACTGGTGCGCGGGCCTTCAAAGAAGTAGTTGTCGGGGAAAGTCTGGACGCGTGCGGCCTCACGTACGGTCCATGATCGACACTGAGTCGGATCGTAGTGGATGTAGTAGTGCCCATCCTTGGAGATATGGGCCGTTACCGTCGTTGCGGGCCGCCCCGCCGCCTGTACTCGGAAGCGGTCGTTGAAAGGACGATCTCCTGATCGAACTGCGTTCTTGTGCTCCGGAAGCAAATGATCAGGGAAGTCGTCCAGATTAGGCGAGCGCCCGTGAACCTGCGCGAAACAGGAGGCAAACAGATATCGCCACAAGTCTTCCCGCATGTGTCCACGCGCTTCGTGATTGCACGCGCCACCCAACTTCGGGTCAACGAGCCAATTCGCCAGCCTGACAGGCTTTCCCGTGCGGTTGGGAACGTAGCGTCCGCCGGTCATGGCTTCTGCCACTAAGTTGTCTGCAGCACGTCTTAGAGCTACGCGACACTTTTCGTCTCGGACAAGCCTGAGATACTTTGCCGCTGCCCCCTGCTGGACTTGCTTGCGCCAGTCCTCTTCGCAGTCTGGCATACGGCTGATGCTGCTCCGTAATGGCGGCAGGTCATACAGAACGTCGAACACGGCGGTCGGAGAAGTCTCGCGGTTCAGGAGTTCAGGGCGAATGTCAATATCCGCCCGAACCCCAACGATGATGATGCGATGTCGCGCCTGAGGTACGCCGAACAACTCCGCGCGCAATAGAAACTCGCGGTGCTCTCCGAACAAGTCAGCGTGCTGGGCATCGAGACCGTGGAGCACATAGCCAGGGCCACTCCCCAATCTAAGCGCCTTGGCAGGGGTAGTCAGGTCGGCGCGCATCCTCGTGAAGACGTCACGGCCATTACGCTTTGCGGACAGTAGTCCCCGCACATTCTCCATAACGAACACCGGTGGCTGGTGCTCGGCGATGATTCGGAGGTAGTGGCGGTAGAGGGTGTGACGCCGGTCTTTGGCGTTGGCTTCGCCCATACGCGAGCGGCCTATCAGGGAGTAGGCTTGGCACGGCGGGCCGCCGATAAGAACCCAGATTTTGTTGCCGGCAATGGCTTCCTTGATGCGCTGCCGGCGTTTATCGCCGCGGATTTTGCCGAGTGTGGCTTGCCAAGCTATTGAATGGGCCGCTGCGGCCTCTTCGGGGTACGAGTTGAAAAGGACTTGGCGGGTGACATCGCCGCGGAGGTACTCGTAGTAGGTCTCCGGTGCCTGGCCGGTGGGGAACTGACGGTAGAAGGTTCTTAGCAGCAGTGTGGCGTGGGCGTGCTTGTCCTTTTCAATCGATAGGGCTATTCGGAAGCGGCGGCCTTGTTGATTGGGCG
>CAZNBU010000621.1:0-2026 GCA_964571035.1 uncultured Planctomycetaceae bacterium
GGCGCGAACCGGGGAGGCATTTCAGCGGGCATGACGCTCTCCAGGCCCCATGTTCCGCCTGCGCCAAGGCTATGGCGGGCAGGCTCGGGGCGGCGGCCGGTCTTTCAAAGGGCGCACCCGTGCGGGCCACGCCAACCGGCTTCGGGATCATAACGGGCGCGGGTTTCCGTGGAAGGCTTGGTTTGGTTCACCACAGAGGAACGGAGGCACAGAGAAAGGCAAAGACAGTCAGGATTTACAGGATGTTCAGGATTCAAGGACAGAAATCAGTCCGCTACTTCTTCACCAGCCTGATGCCGCAAACCCATCAAGTACTGTCCTTCCTGCCCGTCCTGTAAATCCTGACTGCCTTTGTCTTTGCCGTTGTCTTTGTCTTTGCCCTTACCCTTGCAGTTCTCCGTGACTCTGTGCCTCTGTGGTTCAAGCCGGCGCGGGGAGGGGGTCAGGCACGTTCTCGGGCAAACTGCCGCCCGAAAACGAGCCAGACCCCTGTTGACATTGAATGAACGTTCGTTCATTCTACTGGCATGCCGCGCACTGCTGAAGCTAACCTGGCACTTCGTAACGCCACCCGGGACAAGGTTCTGGATGCCGCTGTGCGGCTTTTCTCCCGGCGCGGGTTTCATGGCACGAGCGTTCGTGCCATTGCCGAAGAAGCCGGTATTGCGCAGGGCCTGATGTACTCGCACTTCAAGTCGAAGGACGACGTGCTGGCCGCGCTCATGCGCGCCAACATCTTTGATGTGCAAGGAACTTTCGCGGAAGCGGAGGCCGAGACGACCGCCGAGGGCTACGTCCTGCGCCTGCTGGAAGCCGCCAAACACGCCGTCGCCGGGCACATCGACGCATGGCGGCTGAACTACACCATCCGGCATCAGCCGGAAGTGCTGGCGCGGGTGGCTGGGCCCGTGGACGACTTCACCAGCGGCGTGATCGAGCACCTGCGCAAGGCGCTGGGTGCGCGCGGCGTGCCGAACGCGAAGGCTGAGGCGTTCCTGCTGTTCGCGCTGGTGGACGGCGTCTGCCAGCAGTACGTGATGCTTATGGACGCATGCCCGGTGGACGCGGTGATCCGCGCAGCCGCGGCGCGCTATGCGGGGTTCAAGAGGAGAAAGCGATGAAGACGTTGAATGTTCCCGGCGGAAAGATGGCCTACGTTGACCGGGGCGAAGGCCCGCCCGTGGTGCTGATCCACGGCACGCCCTCGTCGTCGCGCGAGTGGCGGCACGTCGCCGACGCGCTCGCCCCCCACCACCGCGTGCTGGCGCCGGATCACCTGGGCTTCGGCGAAAGCGACCGGCCAGAAGACTGGCGCGTCTACACGCTGGACTGGCACAGGGCGAACCTGCGCGCATGGCTGGACGCCGTGGCGCCGGAGAAGTTCCACCTTGTGGTACACGACTTCGGCGGCCCGATTGCTTTGCCGATCTCGCTGGAGGCCCCCGAGCGCCTGTTGTCGCTGACGATTGTGCAGTCCTGGTTCTGGGATCTCGGCGCGCCGAACGTGGACAACCCGATCATGCGCTGGCTTTACCTGCGCGCGAATTTTTCCGCGCGAATGCTGGTGAAGCTCTCCTGGGGCAAGCGCAAGAAGCTGACACGCGAGCTGCACCGCGAGTTCATACAACAGTTCCCGGATCGCGCCTCACGCGCGGGCACATGGGGCTTCGCCAGGTCGGTGTCGCACGACGGCCCGGCACTGGACGCCCGCACGCACGAACTCGACAAGCTCGCCGACGTTCCAACCCTGATCGTATGGGGCAAAGCCGACCGCCTCGTAAAGCCCGAGAACCTGATTCGCTGGAAAGAAGTGTTCCCGCAAGCAAACGTGCTGGAACTGGAAGACGTAGGCCACTTCCCGCAGATCGAAGCGCCGGACGAGGTCGGTCGTGTGTTGCTGGAACACATTGCCCGCCAGCCAGTGCATGCCTAAGCAGAGAGCAGGAGCCCGAAGCGCAAGCGAAGGGCCCCTAGAGCATTAGCTGCCGAGCTACATGATTGCTCCGGGGGAGGCACTCGGTACACT
>CAZNBU010000622.1:0-2018 GCA_964571035.1 uncultured Planctomycetaceae bacterium
GACGGCAGCACTTTCACGTTTTACGACATCAACCCGGGCATCCAAGGTTCCGATCCCGACAACCTCATCGATGTAAGCGGCATCCTCTACTTCACCGCGGCCACACCCACATCGGGCCGAGAGCTATACAAGCACGACGGCACGACGCTTACACTGATCGAGATCAATCCCGGGATGGTCGGCGGCGGGATCGCGGGACTCACCAACTTCGGGGGGATGCTGTACTTCAGCGCCAATACGCCCGCCAATGGCATCGAGCTGTACAAATACGACGGCTCATCTCTCACACTGATCGACATTGAGCCCGGCTCAGGCGGCTCGAACCCGCATTCGCTCACGGAGCACAACGGCCTGCTATACCTTGCGGCGACCACGACAGCCGAAGGGACCGAGCCGCGCATATACGACGGCACGACGTGGACCACGATTGACGTTGAACCTGGTGCCGGCAGCTCCACGCCCAGCGACTTCACCAGTATCGGCAGCGACATCTTCTTCACGGCATCAACCGTGGCAAACGGAATCAAGGAGTTGTACCGCTACAGCGGGACAACACTAACTCTGATCGAACTGAATCCCGGTCCCGCAAACGCTGGCGCCGAGCAGCTCACAGCGGTGAACGGCCGCCTTTATCTGACTGGATTCAACCCTGAGAAAGAACTCTATATGTTTGATGGCACGCTTCACCGCTACGATGTCAACCCCGGGGCATTCTCGTCCCAGCCGGCCCTGCTCACCGCAGTTGGCAACCTGCTGTACTTCCGCGCATTGACCTCCACCGACGGGATAGAGTTGTTCATGCATGATGGATCCACTCTCACTCTGATTGACGTAGCTTCCGGAAGCGCCGACTCGATCCCCGACTCGCTCACGGCACTAGGCGGTGTCGTGTACTTCTCGGCCGAGACACCAAGCGGCGGGCGAGAGATGCACCGGCACGACGGTTCGGTGTTGACGAGCTTCGATATCGAGCCGGGCGCCGGCTCTTCTGATCCGCAGTGGTTGACGCCTGTGGGCGCCCGATTGTACTTCTCTGCCGCCACGCTGGCTTCTGGCCGCGAGCTGCACTTCCTGCTTGCACCGAACACGGCGCCAGCGTTCACAAGCATGCCGCCACTGGCTGCCCAGGAAGGCTCGACATATACCTACAACGTAGCGGTTGATGACATAAGCCAACCACCGCAGACCCTCACCATAGCTGCTTCCACACTACCCGGCTGGTTGATGTTCACCGACCACGGCAACAGAACGGGAACCCTGACCGGCATCCCTGGCGCAACCGACATCGGCACGCACAACGTGGTCCTGGAAGTCAGCGATGGGGTCGCGCCGCCGGTGCCCCAGGCGTTCTCGATTGTGGTCAGCGAGATCAATACCCCACCGTTTTTCCTGAGTTCGCCGCCGACCAGTGCTTTTGAAGCAAGCCCATACATCTACGACATCTCGGTCGATGACACCAATATGCCGGCACAACCACTGACCATTTCGGGCGCTACGCTGCCCGGGTGGTTGTCACTGGTCGACCACGGTAACCGCACCGGCCGCTTATCCGGGACCCCCGGGGCGAGTGATGCAGGCACTCACTCGGTGGTGCTGGAGGTGGACGACGGGCTTGGCGCTCCTGTTTCGCAGATCTTCATGGTCACTGTCGTCGCAAACACTGCTCCAGGCTTCACCAGCACTCCGGTCACGACCGCCATCGACGGCACCCTGTACTCGTACGCAATCGTCGCCGGCGACCCGGACACTCCATCGCAGCCCCTTACCATCACCGGCGCGGTACTTCCAGCTTGGCTGATGCTGTCCGACCATGGCAATCGGACGGCCACGCTGTCGGGCACCCCTGGTCCGGCTGACATTGGGACTCACCTTGTCACGATTGAGGTGACGGACGGACTGGCGCCGCCGGTACCGCAGAGCTTCAGCATTGCCGTTGGTGCGAACACCCCGCCGACCTTCTCCAGCATGCCTGGCGTGACGGCAACCGAAGCCGAAAACTACACCTATCCGGTAACAGT
>CAZNBU010000623.1:0-2012 GCA_964571035.1 uncultured Planctomycetaceae bacterium
CACGGGGATCGTTCGGGTCGGGGCGCAGCAGCCGCAGCGAGCCGTTGACGCCCGGCGCCTCAAGCAGCGGCACGGCTTCAACCTTGTGGCAGAAATCGCAGTGGTTGCCGTGCAGGTGCACGCCCTTGGCGTCGAGCAGCGTCGTGCCGCCCAGCTCGAACGTGTCGAGCGTACTCGCGAGGCTGGGGCTGTGGCACGGCGTGCAGTTGTCCGCCGTTTCTCCGCGCTGGAAAGCCGCCGGCCGCGCGTCCAGCTCAAACGCCGCGCGCGTCCAGGTATTGCGCGCCATGCTGGCATGGCGCGAGGTGCGCCAGTGCTGGTGTTCGCGGCGGTGGCAGTTGCCGCAGCTCAGGTGCTGCTCCGGCGTGTACTCGCCGCGCGGCGTGTGCTCCGGCGAGACCCACTCGTACTCGCGATGGTCGTGGCGCTCGATCTCGCGCAGCGTGATGGTCGCCAGCGCGACCTTCTGTGTATCGCGGCGCGGGCCGATGGCTTTGAACGCCGTCTCCTGCTCAAGCGTCACAATCCCGTTGTAGTACCCGAGCTTGCCCGCGCTGAGCAGCGTCAATGATTCGACCTTGTCGAGCTCAATGCGGAAAAACCCGCGCGCGTTGCTGACCGTCTCGATTTCACCGGCTGCGCGCCGCTTTACCGCCGCGCCGTCGATGCCCTCGCCGCGCTCGTCCAGCACGCGCCCCCACAGCACGAACGGAGCGTGCTCCGGCGCGTCGATCGTCGGCACCCACGTCCGAACGCGGCCTTCCAGCGGGCGGGAAGCACGCGACGGGTCGGCGTACACCGAAGGGTCGTCGCGCATTTCTTCAAGCGGGTCCAGGTTGACCATCACCGCTTCGCCCTCTTCGACGGAGTCTTGGCCGTGGGGCAGCGTGTCATGGTAGTAGCGCACGAAAATGCGCTTGCGGTCGCCGTTGAAACGAAACCACGCGCCGCCGCCGTTGCTTACCTCGCGCGAGAGGTCGAGGCACGACCACACGCTGAACCAGTCGCCGTCCGCCTGCCGGTGCCCGTCGCCCACCGCGTACCACGCGCCGCCGTCCTGCTGGTCGTCGGTGCCCCAGCAGATGTACTGCATGCGCTCGCCGGTGATCTGCACGTCAAGCCGATAGCGATACTTGCCGAAGACGTAGCTGCCGACGAAGTCAGGCGCCGGCGACTTTGCGGGGAATTCCTCCCATGTAGGCGACGCGCGCCAGGCTTGCAGGTCGCGCGCCCAGCGCGCGATTTCGGCGGGTGAAGCGGGCGGGTCGTAGCGCGACTGGTAGTTCTCCACGCGCGGATCAAGCGCAAGCACCACACCCAGCAATCCGAGAAGCACGATTGCCAACAACAACTGGATCCTGCGCGCCATGGAACATCCTGTGCATCCGGCGGGGTATGCGTTACAAACCTCGCGGGGGTTTGCAAATGCGCCACGGCGTGCTTCAGCCTACTTTTCACAAGTGGAGGGGACGCATGCGAAACCTGATCTTCGTGATTCCGCTGTTGCTGCTGGCTGCGTGCTCAACCGACGACCGCGCCGCTGCGCTGGAAGGCCGGCTGAACAACTCGGTCGAGCGCATCAATGAGCTTGAGCGGCAGAACGAAAAGCTGTCGCTGGAGCTGATCGCCCTGCGCAAAGCCGCCGCCGAAAGCAGCGCTCCAGCGCCCGACCCGGCAACCGGCAAAGAGCTTGAGGCGCTGCGCACCAGGCTGCAAGCCGCCGAGGAGCGTATCACGTCGCTCGAAGCCGCGCCCGAACCCGACCCCAGTTTGCCCGAGCCGGAGCCGGCGCGAGATGTAACGCCGAACGCGCCCGATACTCCGACCGACACAGCCGAGGCCGCAAAGACGCCGCCGGCAAAGGACGTGCGACGGCTTGAAGAGCTTTGGCCGCTGATCAAGTCGGATGTCACCGGCGAGCAGGTGTACGAGTTGATCGAGATCGCCGAAGACTCCAACAAGGCCTTCCGCGACGAAGTCATCTCGCGCATGCGCGACTGGGTGAACGCCGA
>CAZNBU010000624.1:0-2006 GCA_964571035.1 uncultured Planctomycetaceae bacterium
GCGTGCCGATGCAGCGGTTGTAGGTCTGGATGTTCAGGCCTTCGTCGCTGTGGCTTGTGGCGATGACGGGGCACACCGTTTCACACGGCGCGTTCTCGCAGTGCTGGCACATCATCGGCTGGAAGACGACTTCGGGGTTGTCGAGCGTCGTTAGGTCGCCGTCGCGGACGGGCTTGCCCTTTTCGTCGCGCGCGTCATCGAAGTAGCGGTCGATGCGAATCCAGTGCATCTCGCGGCGGCGCCACACTTCGTCCTTGCCGACGACCGGTACGTTGTTTTCGACCTGGCAGGCCATCATGCAGGCGTTGCACCCGGTGCACAGGTTCAGGTCAACGACCATTCCCCACTTGTGGCCCTTGTACTCCCACCGCGGCCACAGGGTGACGTCGACGACCGGGATCTCGTGCTGGTTGCCGGCCTTGTGGTTCTTCAGCCACAGCTCCAGCGCCGTGTCCTTGGCAAGCGGGCGGCCTTCCTGTGAGTCGTGTTCCTGGATGAACGCGAGACGGTCGTACTCGCCGACCTTGGTGACGGTGCCGAACCCGGCATTCATCAGCGGGAAGGCGTTGTCGCCGATCTTCTTCGCGTCCGAGTCTTCCCCCAGCGCGTTGACGGCGTCCTGCTCGGTCCCCATGCCGTGCTTGATGCTGCCGATCGTTGTGCGCCCGTACCCCAGCGGCAGCGCGACCGTGTCTTCCGCCTGCCCCGGCGCGCGCACGACCGGCGCGCGGCAGGTGGCTTCGCCGGCTTTGACTTCGACGACGTCGCCGACCTCAAGCTCAAGCTTTGCCATGGTCGCAGGCGCCATGGCGGCGAAGTTGGTCCAGCTCACGCGCGTGATCGGGTCGGGCATTTCCTGAAGCCAACCGTTGTACGCGTGCTTGCCGTCGCCGAGGTTGTACGACTCGAACACCACAACCTCGATGCCGTCGCCGCCGCCCTTGGTAAGCGACGACGTGTCGCCGACCTGGCGGAACGCCGGCGACTGTGCGGGGTTGGATGCGCGGTAGTCCACCACGCCCATCTCGACCGCCGTGCGCCAGGACGTGCCCTTGAGGATGTTGGCTTCCCAGTAGTTCTTCAGATAGACGCGATAGTCCTTGGCCGCGGCGTCGCCGGCCCAAGTCAGCAGCGTTTCAAGGCCTGAGCGCGTGTCCCACAGGCGGCGCACCGTCGGCTGGGCGAGCGAGTACAGGCCGCGTTGCGGCTCGAAGTCGTTCCAGGTTTCGTTGGCGTCGTCCTCGCCCGCGATCCAGTCGCACTCGCCGGTGGATTCATCGGCGTGGCAGGCGATCGCGAACTTGTGCGGCACCTTGCCCATGAGTTCTTTGAACTTCGCGCCGTTGGGCAGGTCGTAGACCGGGTTGACGCCCCAGAGGACCAGCGTCTTCACCGCGCCCGATTCCATCTCTTTGATCAGCGCGCCCAGCTCATCGTCATTGCCGAGCTTCTGCTGCGACGGCGAAGTCAGGTCGATGGTGCTGCCGTACGAGCCGAGCTTGTTGTTGATCCAGTTGATCACCCGCTGCTGCGCCACGTCCGCGCTGCCGCTGACCACCAGTGCGCGGCGCCCGTGATCGGATAGCTCTTTCGCGATGCGCTGCATCGCGTCTTCAGGCACGGAGTGTTTGGCGGAGGCATCAAACGACGCGCCAAGGCGGTTCGCCAGGTCGAGCAGCACCGCGCCGCGCTCGGCGTTGCGTACGCGGAAACGCTCGTCGGCGCAGGCGCCGGTTGTCGAGAGGCGCGACTCGAACTGGATGTGCCGCGACATCGTCTTCTTGCCGAACTTCAGGTCGCGCTTGCTTGCCCACTGGCGCGCGTACTGCACCGGGCTGATCCACGTGCCCAGGAAGTCCGCGCCCAGCGAGACGACCACGTCAGCCCGATCGAACCGGTAGCGGGGAATCGTCCGCGCGCCGTGGGTAAGTTTGTGGCCGTCCGCGATCGCCGAGGCGGACAGCGGATCGTACGCCACATGCCGTGCGCCCGGCACATCTGCCAGC
>CAZNBU010000625.1:0-2005 GCA_964571035.1 uncultured Planctomycetaceae bacterium
GGCGTGCTGGTGCAAGCCAACTTCGGCCGCATGCGCAACCTTACGGTGGACGGCCAGGTCGTCGGGCGCGAGCTCGACCCGCTGTACCCGCACGACACGCGTCGCGAGAACAGCTACGGCTCAGCAATCGTAGTCGTCGCGACCGACGCGCCCCTGCTCACGCAGCAGCTCAACCGGCTTGCCAAGCGCGCCGCGCTGGGCCTCGGCCGTGTGGGCTCGCACGCCGCGAGCACAAGCGGCGAGATCATCTTCGCGTTCAGCACCGGCAACCAGGTGCCCCGCGAAGCCAAGCGGCGCGCCCGTATGCTGAACCTCTCGTACGTGACCGACGAGCACATCAACCCGCTGTACGAATCCGTGATTGAGGCTACCGAGGAGGCCGTGCTCAACGCGATGTTCTGCAGCGCGGGCCAGACGGGTCGTGTCGGCCGCTACGCGCCGCCCGTGCCGTCGGACAGCATCGTGAGCCTGCTGCGCGAGGGCACGCCGGTGAAGCGTGAGCCGTCCGCGATGCCGCGCGAAGCCGGATAGCTTCTCGATATTCCCGAAATCCCGCTCTGCTCGCGCGCTCCAGCCACGCGCCCGGAATCATCCGTTGCGATGAGCGTGTTCTGTTCATAGAGACCCAGTCGCTCAACCCGCTCAAAAGGAGAAGCCATGGGTACCAAGATGAAACTGTGGAAGCTTAGCCGCAAGGCGCGCCGGGTACGTAAGAAGGCTTCCAACACGGCTAAGGACGCTGTGGATGTGGCGCGTGAAGTCGTCAAAGACGCCGTCGACAGCGGTCGCGAGTCGTTCAAGGCAAGCAAGAAACGCCATGAGCTCGAAGCCGCGGCGCGTGAAATTGCGGTGGTGGCGGCGGAAACGCTTGAGGATGCGGCGCACCGTTTCAAGGAGCGCCAGGAGGCCAAGGGCGTGAGCTCCAACGGGCGCTCGAGCAGCAACGGCCGCTCCCGCTCAAGCAGCAAGAGCAAAAGCACCGGCAAGAAGCCGCGGGCCCGCAAGCGCACAACAAAGAAGAAGACGACGAAAAAGGCGTCGGCGAAACGCAACAAGTCGTAGGGGAGCGGATCAACAGCCAAGCGTCTGCGCCGCAGACAGGAGGGTGTCATGTCTCGCAAACCGAAGAAGAAGACCATCCGCAAGCGCCGCCGCAAGGTGGAAAGCGACGCGGATGCAAGGGAAGAGCAGAAGGAGATCGAGCGCCGCAAGGCACGCTACAACGAAGCGCAGATCTTTCTCTACCCGTTCGGGTCAGCGGTCTACGATGCTGACGCGCGGTAGACCGGCTTCAACGTTGGTTAGCAGCGTTGGCGAAGCCGGGCGGTCTTGCTTTCGTTCGAGCTTGGAGGCGGGAGGCGGGAGCAACTACCCTCGCCGAACCAGCGTTCGCAGTTGCTCCCGCCTCCCGCCTGACGGCTCCTGGCCTGCTTCGATGCGACGGTCTGCTGCGGTCTGCGCTGCAAGCGATCCGCACAGACGTCCTAAGCCGGCACCACAAGCAGGTAGACCAGCGCGGCCACGCCGGCAAGCGCGCAGTAGGCTGAGAACCAGCGCAGCTTCTGCCGCGCAACCACCAGCTTGATCAGCCACAACCCCAACAGGCTGAACACCAGGCTGCTGGCGAACCCGGCCAGCGCCGGGGCGGGGCGGAACTGGCTGATCTCGCGAGCTTCAACCAGGCCTGCCCCGCCGATGGCGATCAAACCCATCAGAAAGCTCAGGCGCACGGCTTCGCTGCGCACCCAGAACAGCATCATCGCCACGCAGATCGTGGAGCCCGAGCGCGACACGCCCGGCAGAATCGCCACCATCTGCGCCAACCCGATCACCAGCACCAGCCAGAACGCCGGCCCGCGCGCATTGTCGAACGTAACGCGCAATTCGCGCGGGCGCTCGGCGATCCAGAGTATCGCCGCCGTAAGCATCAACCCGAAGCACGCGACCCACGGCGAGTTGAGCACGTTGTGCTCGATCCACGCGCCCTGCGTGTCAGGCAGCAGCT
>CAZNBU010000626.1:0-1998 GCA_964571035.1 uncultured Planctomycetaceae bacterium
GGCCCAGTGCAACCGATCGGAAATGCCTGAGACGAAACCAACCGACCCCTGGTACGCCGTCTACCTCGTGCGGGGTGGCGAAGCCAAGCATGCGGGCCACCTGCACGTGCAGTCGCATCGTGACGGCGACACGCGGGTGCTTGAGCAGAACATCCTGATTGAGGGTGAGGTGAACCACAGGGCGCGCTGCCTGCTGACGCTGACGCGCAGCGGTGGCCGGCTGCTGCCAGTGGATCTCAAGTACAAAGACGCCCACACCAGCACGCACCTCGAGTTTCACGAGGGCCGCCTCAAAGCCAGTGGCGGCGGGCGCGAAAACGACGGCGACTCCTGTCCCAGCGACGTGATGCCCACCTACGGCGTGGCGTCGCTGGCGAAATCGATCTTCAATCAGCCCGACGCCAGCGTGACGTTCACGCCCATGACCGACAGCAACGGCGACCTGGGCGCCCACGGCTCGCGGCTTGTCGCCCGCGGCCAGACCGACAACGCCCCCCTTCCCATGGTGGCAAAGTGCTGGCAGGTGGACTGGTTAAGCCCTGAGGGTTCGGTCGTGCAGAGCTTTTTCTTCAACGACGAAGGGGTAGTCGTTCAAGCAAACTGGGGTGGCTCGCTGGGCGTGCTGGCGGAGACAGAGCAAGCCGCCAAGGCACCCCGCCGCAACACAGCTCGCATCGACGACAAGAGGCCCCGGCGATGAAGTTGTTCTCGCCGCTTGCCATTCGCTCCATGACGCTTCCCAACCGGCTTGTCGTGCCCGCGATGGTGACTCGGCTGTCGGGCGAAGACGGGTTCGTGAACGAGGAGATCCGGCAGCGCTATCTGCGTTTCGCAAAGGGCGGCGCGGGGTTGGTGGTGCTGGAAGCCATGGCTGTGCACCGCAGTAAGTCGGGCCCCCTGCTGCGCATCTGCGACGACGAGTTCATGCCCGGTTTGCGCGACCTGGCTGCCGAGATGCACGATATCGGCCCCGGCCGGGTTGTCCCGCAGATCATTCACTTTCTAAAGATCTCCCGCAGCGGTTGGCGGCAGAAGGTTGAGGACCTAAGCGTTGACGACATTCACGGCATCCGCGATGCCTACGCCGCAGCCGCTGAGCGCTCGGTGCGTTGCGGGTACGACGGCGTCGAGTTGCACATGGCGCACGCGTACACGCTTTCCAGCTTTCTCAGCCGGCTGAACAAGCGCCGTGACGATTACGGCGGTTCGTTGGAGCGCCGCCTGCGCCTGCCCGTCGAAGTGGTGGCGGGTGTGCGCGAAGCGGTGGGAGACGAGTTCCCGATCGGTGTACGCTTCGACGGCGAAGAGTGCATCAAGGGCGGATACACCGTCGCCGAGTCGCAGCTCATCGCCTGGCGGCTTGTGCAGGCAGGCGTGGACTACGTCAGCATCAGCGCGGGCGGCAAGTTCGAAGACGCCATCCCGCGCGAGGGCGAGCCGCTGTATCCATACACAGGCTACTCCGGCGACCGCTGCATGCCGGGCAAGATCTGGCCCAACGGCGCCAACCGCTACATCCCAGCCGGCATCAAGGCGTTCCTGCGCGAGCGAGGTTGCGACGCGCCGGTGATCGCCACCGGCAAGATCAACACGCCCGAGCTCGCGGAAGAAATCCTGCAATCCGGCGACGCCGACCTGATCGGCATGGCGCGGCCGATGCTGGCGGACCCGGACTGGCCCCGAAAGGTGCAGGCTGGCCACTTCGACAAGGTCATCCGCTGCTGCTACGCCAACGTCTGCAAGGCCAAAGATGAGCGTTTCCAGACGGTCACCTGTTTTCTTTGGCCAAAAGGTCAAACCAATGCACCCGATAGTGCCGATAATCTAGCGCCGGTATGGCCGAAGGGCGCGGCGTTAACCGCCTCAACCGATCAGGGCCGCGTGAGCCTCAAATGGCACGCAGCCACCGACAACGAGCAGGTGTACGGGTACGACATCTGGCGGTCGGTTGAGCAAGGCGAGTACGAGCGCATTGACGCAATCCCGGCGCCGGTAACG
>CAZNBU010000627.1:0-1965 GCA_964571035.1 uncultured Planctomycetaceae bacterium
CGATGGTTTCGATCATGCCGATGGGCGCGGGGTCGAGGCTGGTCTCGGCGCGGCCCAGCTTGCCGACGACGCTCTGCACTTCTGGCACGCTGGCGATCTGGCGGTTCTGCCACTCCATGGCATCCAGCGTTTTGCTTAGCCCGGCTTGGCTCAGCAGGGAGGGCATGAACAGAAGGCTGCCCTCGTCCAGGGGCGGCATGAACTCGCTGCCGAACCCGGGGTAATGCTCATCCAGCACGGCGAGGGGGCGCACGCTTTCCGGTCTGTCGAACACTGAATAGACCGGTGCCAAAACGCTGCGCGCGCCGAGGGCCGCGACCGCCCCCCACACCAGAATGAACAGGTAGGCGCAGCCAAGCACCCACTTGTGCTGCAAAAAGAATCGCAGCACCGGCCGGTAGGTGTTGACGATGAACCGCGCAACGGGGCTTTCGTCGATGGGCGTGAGCTTCTCGCTCCACATCCGCAGCACCACCACCGCTGACAGCACGAACAATCCAGCCGCGAGGTACCACGCGCGGATGCCGACATGCGCTTCAAACCACGCGTCAAAGCGCAACGCCACCCAGGCCATCAGTGCAGCGACGCCGAGCGCACTGGCCCAGCGCAGCACAAGTCGCGTGCGGATCGCCCGTGGCGTCTCGGGCTCGCGACGCCCGCCCAGCAGCAGGTAGCACAACACGGGGATCAGCGTGATCGCGAGGATCGCCGCCGCCAGGAGCGTGAACGTCTTGGTCCAAGCCAGCGGCGCGAACAGTTTGTAGCTCTGCCCGGTCAGCGCGAAGATCGGGATAAAGCTGATGACCGTGGTCAGCACCGCCGTGAACACCGCCCCGCCAACCTCGCGCGCGGCGCCATAGACGACCTTGAAGCGGTTGGACTTGCCGCCGTCCTCCTGCAGCGCGCGGTAAATCGTCTCGGTCATGATGATGCCCATGTCCACGACCGTGCCCACGGCGATGATGATGCCGCCCAGGCTCATGATGTTGCTGCCGACGCCGAAGGCCTCCATGCCGATAAACGCCAGCAATACCGACAGCGGAATCGTCGCGCTGATGATCAGCCCGCTGCGCAGGTGCAGCAGGAACAGCACCACCACCAGCATCGTGATCAGGATTTCCGCCATGATGGTGGCGTTGAGCGTATCCAGCGTTTCGTCGATCAGCTGCGTGCGGTCGTAGAAGGCGTTGATGGTGACGCCCTCGGGCAGCGCCGGCTGCAGCTTGCGGATCTCCTCCTTGACGTTGGTGATCACGTCCTGCGGGTTGGCGCCGTATCGCATGGTGACGACGCCGCCGACGCGCTCGCCGTGCTGGTCGGCCAGCGCGCCGCGGCGGAACTCCGGGCCGAGCTGGATTGTCGCCACGTCGCCCAGCAGCAGCGGCACGTGGCCGTCGTTCTTGATCACAATCTGCTCGAGGTCGTGGATCGTCTTGATGAACCCCACGCCGCGGATCAGGTACTCCAAGCCGCCCTGCTCGACGGTCTTTGCGCCGACGTCGAGGTTGCTGCTGCGCACCGCCATCACGAT
The DNA here is from genome assembly GCA_964571035.1 of uncultured Planctomycetaceae bacterium. GTDB lineage: Bacteria > Planctomycetota > UBA8742 > UBA2392 > UBA2392 > JADJRK01. The sequence continues at coordinate 1,532 of CAZNBU010000627.1, forward strand.
GTGCTCGAGGGTGACGCCGTGGGCGCGCAGCGAATCAGGGTTCACGTCCACCTGGTATTCGCGCACGTACCCGCCGACGCTGGCGACTTCGGCGACGCCGTCGGCGTTCTGTAGGGCGTAGCGCACGGTGTAATCCTGGATGCTGCGCAAGGTGGCCAGGTCGTATGGCCCCTCCACGGTGTACCAGTAGATCTGGCCCAGCGAGGTCGCGTCGGGCCCCAGCGCCGGGTTGACGCCGTCCGGCAGCGCGGACGCGGCGACCGCCAGACGCTCCAGCACGCGGGAGCGGCCCCAGTACTCGTCCACGCCATCCTGAAACACCACGTAAATGCGCGAGAAACCGAACCCGCTGATGGTGCGCACGTCCACCACCTGCGGGATGCCCTGCATCTGCTGCGCCAGCGGGTAGGTGATCTGGTCTTCGACATCCTGGG
>CAZNBU010000628.1:0-1964 GCA_964571035.1 uncultured Planctomycetaceae bacterium
CGCTGAGGATTTCGAAACCGACATCCACCTCATCCAGCGGGTCGCCGGTGATGCTTACGCGGATCGTGTCGCCGATGCCCTCGCCCAGTAGCGTGCCCAGGCCCATGCTGCTCTTGACCGTGCTGGCTTGCAGCATGCCCGCTTCGGTAACGCCCAGGTGCAGCGGCACGTCGGTCTGCTTAGCGAACTGGCGGTTGGTGTAGATGGTGGTGTGAACGTCGCTGGATTTCAGGCTTACCTTGAAATTGTGAAACCCCCACTGGTCGAACTGCTCGCACCAGCGCACGGCGGTGTCGACCATCAGGTCAGCCATCTCAAGTTCCATGTCGCCGCGCACTTCAAGGCCTTTGCGCGGCATGATGCTGCCGCTGTTCACGCCGATGCGGATCGCGGCGCCTTTGTCTTTCGCCAGCGCCACGATCTTCTGCACCAGCTCAAGCTTGATGTTGCCGGGGTTGATGCGCACGCAGTGCACGCCCGCTTCGAGCGCCTTGATGGCAAGGCCCGGCGCGAAGTGGATGTCGGCGATGATCGGCACGCGCGAGCCCTCAATGATCGCGGGCAGCGCCGCGGCCGACTTTTCATCCGGGCATGCCACGCGCACGATATCGACGCCCTTGTCCTGCGCGCCGTGGATCTGCTTGAGCGTGCCTTCCACGTCGTGCGTCTTGGTCTTGGTCATCGTCTGCACAGCCACGAGGTGCGCGCCCCCAACCGGGCGGTTGCCCACGGTGCATGTGCGAGTGCTGCGTCGTTCAACTTCAAAGCCCACGGAAGCTCCTTCTGTGCCTGCACAGCACGATACATCAGCGCCGTCAGCGGCGGAACATCGGGCACGACCACTACACTTGCAGGATCAGGATTGCTTCGTCGGCATTGGCCAGGAAAGAACGGACCAGTTTATGGCTCGCGCGAAGGCAATCTTCAATGTCCGCGGTTTTCCCTGCGTTCACCTGCAACCAGATCACCTTCGGTGGTGGGCCCTGAGTGAATGACAGCGCGTAGAAATCCGCGTCCGCCGACACAATGCACAGCTCTTGCTCCTGCGCCAGCCGCCAAACCTCAATGTCCGGCATGCTGCTGTAGTTGAAACTGCGCACATGAAATGACCCGGGAAACACATCGGCCAAGCGCTGAGGCAACGAAGGCGACAGGTTCTCGTCGAACAGCAGGCTCAACCCAGGGTCCCGGCTGTGAGTTTGCGCTGCAAGTCGGCGGAATAGGCGAGCGCGGCCTGGATGTCTTCAAGGGTCAAGTCCGGGTGGTCGGCGACGATCTGTTCGGGCGTCATGCCTGCGGCGAGGTAGTCCAGCACATCCGGAACGGTGATTCGCAAACCACGAATGCACGGCTTACCGCCGCGTTTTCCGGATTCGATCGTTATGTGCTTGCGATAGTCCACAGGCATCCCTCGCTGCGTAGACCAGTCTACACACCATCACCGCAAAACGCATCACAGGGAATCGCGCGACGTGCGGCCATGTTAGAATCGGGTAAGCGGCTGGCGGTCTGCCCCTTCCTCCCCTTTAGGCGCGCATGCTGCAGGCAGTTCAAAAACTTGTCGTTGCTTTCGTTGGCATGCTGGGCCTGCGCCTTGACCACGCGGCGTGGAAGATTGATTTCATCGTGTGGGTCGCGCTGTTTTCAGTCGGCGGCTTGGCTTATGGACAACTATTCATTTGGGGCGACTACCCGCCGGCGCGCCTGAAAACGATCGCGGTTGGGTACGCGGTGGTTGTCTGGCTGCTCTACTACGTTGGAAACTCCGCGGTGCTGGGCACGCGTGTGCGGCGCTGGATGCTGGACACCTGGGGCGAGCAGCGCGCCCGCCGCTACTACAACCTGGCGCTCGGCATCGTCTTTCAGCACCAGGGCCTCGTGCACGGCGCAGTGATGGAGACCTGGACCGGCACCCTGTCAGTCCCCTACGTGTGGACCCTCTACTTCGCGGGCATCGCGCTGGC
>CAZNBU010000629.1:0-1955 GCA_964571035.1 uncultured Planctomycetaceae bacterium
TTGAATCGCCGCTCTGCGCCGACTACTGCGACATCCCTGGGTTTCCGGAGCCTGCGGGCACTTCCGGCCATGTGTGCCGGGTCAGCGAAGGCATGCTTTGGGGCGCCCGCGCGCTGGTGTTTCGCGGCAGATATCACGCTTACGAGGGGCGCACGCCGCGCGAGCTGGCTGCGTGCGTTTGCGTTGCGCATGCGCTGGGGGCGCGCACTTTGATTGTCACCAACGCCGCGGGCGGGATTCGTGAGGACCTGCAACCCGGCTCGCTGATGGCGATCCGGGACCACATCAACCTCACCGGCATCAACCCGCTGGCGGGCGCGGAGCGGCTGCCCGGCGCGAGCGCGTTTCCGGCGATGGGCCGCGCATACGACCGCGCGCTGCTCAAGACACTGCTGGCAGCCGGTGAATCCGTGGGCGAGCACCTGACATCCGGCGTCTACGCCGCCGTGCTTGGCCCCAGCTTCGAAACACCCGCCGAAGTGGAGTTCCTGCGCCGCATCGGCGCCGACGCCGTGGGCATGAGCACCACGCCCGAAGTCATCGCGGCGGTCGGGTTGGGCATGCGCGTCTGCGGCCTTAGCCTGATCACCAACCGCGCAGGCAGCAGCGACGACTCACACGACCGCGTCCTGAAAGCAGGCACCGACAACGGCAACCGAATCGCCAAGGTGCTGGAGGCATTGGTCACCAACATGCGCGGTCTTACACCGACTTAAAGTGGTTCCTTCTGATTTGAAACGCCGCTCAAACTGCTTCACGTGAAGGCGCGAAGAACGGCTAAACCAGGGCTTTTATTCGCGCCCTTCGCCACCTTCGCGCCTTCGCGTCAAGGTAGTTCATCAGCGGAGGATCGGAACAATTCGAATAGGATTGGTTTCAGGGTTGCACGCGTTCCGGCGCGTCATCCGCAGGCCCGTCACTTGCCGGGTCTGCGGCTTCGATTCCCGATTGCCGTTCGCCGATCGCCGAATCCCGCAGGTCCACCACCACCGCCGTGCCGTAGCACAGCACCTCAGCCACACCCGGCGCCACATCGTTGCTTTCATACCGCATGCCGATGATCGCGTTGGCACCGGCTTCGGCGGCGTGCTGGCGCATCAGGTCGAACGCTTCCTGGCGGGCTTGCTCACACAGTTCGGTAAACAGGCTGATGTTGCCGCCGAAGAACTGCTGGATGCCCGCGGCGAAGTTGCCGATCGCGCTGCGCGAGCGCACGATGATCCCGCGCACAATCCCGCAGTTGGCCACCACCCGGTAGCCCTCAAGTTCAAACGTCGTTGTGATAAAGCGATGGTCGATCATTGGTGGTCCCGCGGTCGCCTATTGGCCCCCGCTACCCGCATGCTAAACAACACCCGGTTTTAGCCAACCCTTGCTTGCGGGCCGTCGTTCTACGCGTGAGAGCTACGTTCGCAAGTCCCGTTGGAGTCGCCCATGTACAGGCTCACACTGTTGATGATCGTGTCCGCGCTTGTCGCGACCACGCTGGCCGCGCAGCAACCGGAGCCGGAACCGCTTCCGGAGTTCCGCCTGCGCGGTGTTACCACCGACATCCCCATCTCGGACATGATCCTCATGACCGCCGAGTACCAGGGGTACAAGTTCCTGTACGACCCCAAGAAGGTCTCGGGCGACGTCACCATTGTCGCTTCCCGCGAAGGGTTCACGATTCCGCCGGGCGCGTTTTTCAGTGTCTTGCAGACCTTCCTTAAGCAGTTCCGGCTGATCCTTACGCCGTTCGGCGAAGACGCGCCGGACAGTGTGCGCTTCTATGAGATCATCCCGGCAGTCGAAGCGGTAACCCAGTCCGACAAAGTGGTCTTCATGAACGAGATCACCGAGTGGACCGACACGAGCGCCGACTTCGTCACCCTGGTCGTCAACCTGCAGTACGCCGAAGCCAACAGCGTCACCGGCGCGCTGCGCAACCTGACCACCCGCCAGGGCGGCATGGT
>CAZNBU010000630.1:0-1942 GCA_964571035.1 uncultured Planctomycetaceae bacterium
TGAGCCGGGCATGAAAGTTCCCATCGTCGCGGTCAGCGGCACCTGCATGAGCGCGGGCAAGACCAAGGCGGTGGCGGAGCTGTGCCAGTTGCTCACACAGCGCGGGTTGCGTGTCAACGCGGGCAAGCTCTCTGGCGTCGCTGCGCGGCGCGACCTTTTCAGCTTCGAAGACCACGGCGCGCGCCGCACGCTCAGCTTTGTGGACACAGGCCTGCCCAGCACAGCCAACCTCGACAGCATCGCGACCGTCAGCAAGACCATCATCAATGGCCTGGCGGAGGACAAGCCGGACGTGATTCTGCTGGAGCTTGGCGACGGCATCATCGGCGGGTACGCGGTGATGACGTACTTCGAAGACGAAGAGCTGTACAAACACACGCGTGTACACATCTGCTGCGCGAACGACCCCGTGGGCGCGTTCGGCGCCAAGCGCATCTTCGACGACCGTGGCCAGCGCATCGACATTCTGTGCGGGCCCGCCACCGACAACGAAGTCGGCCGCGCGTACATCAAGGAGCAGTTGGGGATCACCGCTGTGAACGCCCGCACCGATCCCGAAATTCTGGCTGACGAAGTGTGCCAGTTGCTCGGCCACGCTGACCTGGTGGGCCTGCGCGACGAAGGCCCGCTGGCGGAGTAGTGATGGCAGAGCGCCCCAAACCGCCGTTGTGGAAGTTCTGGCCGATCCTGGTGCTGATCGGGTTTGTCGGGTGGGAACTGTACGAAGCCAACGCCTACAATCGCGCCATCGACTGGGTGTGGATGGGCCTGTGCGCCGCGGGCATCGTGCTGGTGATCATCCTGCGCGGGGTAATGCGGATCTGACCAAGTTTGTCTCACGCAAAGACGCGAAGCGCCCCGACTATGTAGAACGCTGGCGCTTGAAACGCGGCGGCAGGTTGCAATTGAGAAGCGGCGCTTGGCGGCTTTGCGTGAGCCGCTTTTGCCGTTTGCGGCACAACGCCCGCACTTGGTCTGCAACGGGTTGCCGTTATAGTTCCGGCCCATGGGTTACGAGCTTGCGGACATCTCCAACCTGCTGGCGGAAGGCGTGAAAGCCTTCAAGGACGCCGCGTCGCCCGATGAGCTTGAAGACGCCCGCCGCCGCTACATCGGCCAGAAGGGTGCCGCCAAGGCAGTGCTGGGCGGCGTCAAGGACGTCGCCAAAGAGCAGCGCGGCGAGTACGGCAAAGCCGCGAACCTGCTGAACAAGCAACTCACCAAGGCGTTCGAGCAAGCCAAAGCGCGCATCGGCGATGCCAAGCCGGCTGCTCCCGGCATCGACCTCACCAAGCCGGGCCTGCGCCGCGAAGTCGGGCACCAGCACATCATCACGCAGACGATCCGCGAGATCGTGGACATCTTCGCGCGTCTCGGGTTCGCGGAAGTCGAAGGCCCGGAGGTTGAAGACGAGTTCCACAACTTCGACGCGCTCAACATCCCGCACGGCCACCCGGCGCGGCAGGAAGATGACAATTTTTACCTGCACCTCACCGGCCCGGACTGGGAGGGCAAGCCGGTGCCTCTGCTGCTGCGTTCACAGACCAGCACGATTCAGATTCGCACCATGGAGCAGATGCAGCCGCCGGTGCGCGTGATCGCGCCGGGGCGCGTGTACAGACCCGACACGGTGGACGCCACGCACCACTTCATGTTCCACCAGATTGAGGGACTGGCAGTGGACGAAGGCCTGCACTTCGGCGACCTGAAGGCGGTGCTGGAACTGTTCGTGCGCGAGTACTTCGGCGCCGAGGCCAAGATGCGCCTGCGCCCGCACTACTTTCCGTTCACCGAAGTCAGCGCCGAGGTGGACATCAGCGCCGAGATGTTCAAGCACCTCAAGAAGCCGTGGCTTGAGATTCTCGGGTGCGGGATGGTGGACCCCAACGTGCTCAAGGCCGTGGGCTACGATCCGGAGAAGTACACCGGGTTCGCGTTTGAC
>CAZNBU010000631.1:0-1934 GCA_964571035.1 uncultured Planctomycetaceae bacterium
TGCCGCGCTGCTGGCCGGGCGTGCTGCGTTGTGGCTCGGTACCGGGCGCGTCTATGTCGGCCTGCTCGACGAGCATGGTCCCTCGGTCGATTGCTCCCAGCCCGAGCTGATGCTGCGCCGCGCCCACGCCCTGCCCGAGCGCCTCAGTGCGCTCGCCGTCGGCCCCGGCCTCGGCACTCAGCCCGCTGCCGAAGGTCTGCTTGCCGCCGCGCTCGGGCGTCCCGTTCCGCTCGTGCTCGATGCCGATGCCCTCAATCTGATCGGCACCGACGTCGCGCTGCAGTCCGCGCTCGCTGCACGCGAAGCTCCCAGCGTGCTCACGCCGCACCCGGCCGAAGCGGCCCGCATGCTTGGTTGCGACACCGCCTGCGTGCAGGGCGATCGTCTGCATGCCACGCTCGAAATCGCCCGCCGCCATCGTGCCCTGGTCGTGCTCAAGGGCTGCGGCAGTATCGTCGCGACACCCGACGAGCGCTGGTTCATCAATGGGACGGGCCATCCCGGCATGGCGACCGCGGGCATGGGCGATGTCCTGACCGGCTTGGTCGTGGGCCTGTTGGCCCAAGGGTGGCCCGCCGAATCAGCCCTGCTGGCCGCCGTCCATCTGCATGGTGCCGCCGCCGATCGGCTTGCCCGCGAAGGCATCGGTCCGGTGGGGCTGACCGCCAGTGAAACCATCGATGCAGCCCGTGGTGTTTTCAACGGGTGGCTGATCGAAGCCCAGCGCGATCCCCGCATCACACCTCCTCAGCGACCGATCCGCTAGCAGCCGTTCGGCGTCCGGGCCGCGTTGTGTTGCAGGGACGCTTGCCCGGGGCGGTATCAGGGTAGCGGGGCGTGACGGCGGTCGACGCGGACTTCGTGCGAGAGTTCGGCGTGGCCGTGCTCATCGACGGTTTCGAGGCGCACGGTGAATCCCCACAGACGCGCGAGGTGGCGCAGTACTTCGTCGGTGCTGTTGCCCAGCGGACGGCGGCGGTAGGGCTGGTGGCGCAGGGTCAGCGAGCGGTCGCCGCGCAGATCGACATTCCAGATCTGGACATAGGGTTCGCGGGCGCCGAGGTTGTAGTGGTCGGAGAGGATGTCGCGCACGTGCTGGAAGCCGTTCTCGTCGTGGATTGCGGAGACCTGAAGCTTGTCTTCGCGGTCGTCGTCGAGCACGGCGAACATGCGGAAGTCGCGCATGACCTTGGGTGACAGGTATTGCGCGACGAAGCTTTCGTCCTTGAAGTTGCGCATCGCGAAATCGAAGGTTTCGAGCCAGTCGCTGCCGGCGATGTCGGGGAACCAGTGGCGGTCTTCGTCGTCGGGGTGTTCGCAGATGCGGCGGATGTCCTGCCACATCGCGAAGCCCAGCGCGTAGGGGTTGATGCCGTTGAACCAGCGGCTGTTGTAGGGCGGTTGGTAGACGACGTTGGTGTGCGACTGGAGGAATTCGAGCATGAAGCTGTCGGACAGCAGCCCTTCGTCGTACAGCTGGTTGAGCAGGGTGTAGTGCCAGAAGGTGGCCCAGCCTTCGTTCATGACCTGGGTCTGGCGCTGGGGGAAGAAGTACTGCGCGATCTTGCGCACGATGCGCACGACTTCGCGCTGCCAGGGCTCGAGCAGCGGCGCGTTCTTCTCGATGAAGTAGAGCAGGTTCTCCTCCGGTTCGGGCGGGAAGCGCTGCTCCTGCTTGGGGCCGGGCCGGGTGTCGTGGGTCGGGAGTGTGCGCCACAGGTCATTGACCTGGCTCTGAAGGTATTCCTCGCGTTCCTGCTGGCGCAGCTTTTCCTTTGCCAGCGAGAGCTTGGGTGGGCGCTTGTAGCGATCGACGCCGAGGTTCATCAAGGCGTGGCAGGAGTCGAGCAGCAGCTCGACCGCCTCCTCGCCGTAGCGTTCCTCGCACTGGGTGATGTAGTTCCGCGCGAACAGCAGGTAGTCGATGATGGCGT
>CAZNBU010000632.1:0-1934 GCA_964571035.1 uncultured Planctomycetaceae bacterium
CTTCACCTCTACCGCAAGGCTTCCCAGCCCACCCAGCTTGCACACCGTTTCACGCTCGCTGGTACCAAGCATGTCGAGAGCCTGCTTATCCGCCACGTTCAGCACGCCTTCGATCGGCGTCTTGGGGTCGATCGCATGCTCGGCGCGGATGTTGCGGAAGGCGCGCGTCACCTGCTGCATGAAGGCGAAGCGCTGCTGCTGCGGCTCATACATCCGCTCCTTGCTCGGCTTCGGCCACCCCGCGATGGCGAGGCTCAGCTCGGGCGTGTCGCCGCGCAGCGCTGCGAGCATCGGGCGAAGAGTCTGCCAGATCTCCTCGGTAATGAACGGCACGTACGGGTGCAGCAGCTTCAGGATGCCGTCCAGGGCGCGCACCAGCGTTGCCTGCGCCCGCAGCCTTGATGCCGCGCCGCCCTTGCTGTCGTACAGGCGCGGCTTCACGGCTTCGAGGTACCAGTCGCAGAACTCGTCCCACACGAAGTGGTACATCTGCTGCGCGCCGTCGTTGAAGCGGTAGCGCTCCAGCGCGTCGGTCACTTCGACGATGGCGGCGTTGAGCTTGCCTTCGATGAAGCAGTCCTCGAGCTCGGTCACGTTGCCTTCGGCAAGCGGCGCGCGCTCAACGTCGGTCAGGGCCTTCACCTGCTCTTCGAAGTCGCCGAGGTTGCTGATCACGAAGCGCGCCGCGTTCCACAACTTGTTGCAGAAGTTGCGGCCCATCTCGAACTTTGATTCCGAGAGCTTGATGTCCTGCCCCTCGCTGGTCAGCAGCGGCAGCGTCAGGCGCACCGCATCCACGCCCCACTGCGCGAACATGTCCAGTGGATCAATGCCGTTGTTGAGCGATTTGCTCATGCGCCGGCCCTGGCCATCGAGCACGGTCGCGTGCAGGTACACGGTCGCGAATGGCTTCTCGCCGAGAAACTCGTAGCTGGCCATCACCATGCGCGCCACCCACAGGTAGACGATGTCGCGCGCGGTGCTCAGAAAGTGCGTCGGGTAGAAGTAGTCAAGGTCAGCCGTCTTGTCCGGCCACCCCAGCGTGCTGAACGGCCACAGCCATGAGCTCGCCCACGTATCCAGCACGTCTTCATCCTGGCGCACGAGCGGCTTGCCGGACTTCGGGTGCTTGGCCCCTTCTTCGGGGTCTTCGCGCAGCGCCACAGTGTTGCCGTCTTCGTCGTACCACACCGGGATGCGATGCCCCCACCACAACTGGCGCGAGATGCACCAGTCCTTCACGTTCTCAAGCCATGTCAGGTACACCTTCTCCCAACGCTCGGGCACCAACGTGATTTCGCGCTTGCCCTCGGCGTTGGCCTTCACGGCTGCGATCGCCGGCTTGGCGAGCGGCTTCATACTCACGAACCACTGGTCGCTGAGCATCGGCTCAACGGGCGTCTTGCTGCGGTCGCTGTGGGGCACGGCGTGGGTGTAGTCTTCCACGCGCTCAAGCAAGTTCAGTTGATCGAGCTCCTCCACCAGTGCCTTGCGCGCCTTGAGGCGATCCTGGCCCGCGTACTTGCCGGCTTGCTCGTTGAGCGTGCCGTCCTTGTTGAGCACGTTGATCATCGGCAGCTTGTGGCGCTGGCCGCGGTCATAGTCGGCGAAGTCGTGGCCGGGGGTCACCTTCACCGCGCCCGTCCCGAACTCCGGGTTCACGGTCTCGTCGGCGATGATCGGGATCTCGCGCCCGCTGATCGGTAGCACCACCTTCTTGCCCACGTCGCTGCCGTAGCGGTCGTCGTTGGGGTTCACCGCCACGGCGGTGTCGCCGAACATCGTCTCGGGGCGCGTGGTGGCCACCACCACGTACTTGTCGGCGGCGTCCTTGAACGGGTAGCGGATGTACCAGAGGCTGGACTTTACTTCGCTGGTTTCGATCTCGTCGTCGCTGATCGCGGTTTCAAGCTTGCAGTCCCAGTTGATCATGC
>CAZNBU010000633.1:0-1933 GCA_964571035.1 uncultured Planctomycetaceae bacterium
GTGCTCCAGCACAGGTCCTCGATCCTCGTTCGGTGTCGCCGCGCGAGAGTGCGTGGAATCTTTACAACGAGCGCACCGGCAGCGCAGAGCTGTTCGGTGTGGACGACGCTCTGGCGGTTCATGAAAGCGAGCGTTTCAGGGCCGCAATGAATGCCGCCGCTCGCGTGCCGCCATGCCGTCTGTCCCGTGAGCTGCAGTGCGAGTACGAGGAAGTCGTCATGATGGCGGCGTGGAATCAGGGGCTGCATCTCGAACGCCGCGTTCGCATGCGCCTTTATCATGCTGATACAGCCGAGCTGCCGGACCGTGGTCGTGGCACGGAAATCCGCCACACGGCCTGCCACCGTGATCCGGTTCGGGAAAAGCAACGTGGACAACGCCGACTGGTAGCCGCCAACGTTGCGCCATTGTCCCGGTGAACCATCGATATCGCCGCAGTGCATTATCGATCCCCCAAGACCATCTACAGTGTCGGGTCCGGTGACATCTGTCCCGCGGTCCCCAGCCAGCCGTCCGGCCGGTCCGTATTAAGTGTCGCGTACGAATATCACATCGGCAACGCGATTCCAATGGCTAACAGCCTTGACGAATGCCCTGGTCGCCACTCGTCGGGGTCGTAGTGCGCTGCAAAAGAGATCTCAGGGCCCAACACCGCGCGCGGTTCGGTACTCACTCGGTGGTACGCCGAACTTGCGCTTGAATCGGCGGCTAAAGTGGGCGAGATCGGAGAATCCGGCCTCAAACGCAAGGTCCGTGATCGACATTGCGGCAAGTGCCGGATCCGCGATCGCGCGCGCTGCCCAGTCGAGTCGCATGTCCATGATCAGCCGTCCCACCGTGGTGCCGGCGTGGCAGGTTGCCTCATATAGCGTGCTGCGCGAGACGCCCATGGCCCGTGCAAGCTGGGCAGCGCCCAGCGAACTGTCATGCCGCCGTGCGGCGATCTCCTCCCACAGACGATGCAGCAGACGATCGTGTACGGCGTTTTCGCTGCGAATCACAACCTTGCTTGGATGAAACACGCAGTTCGCCAGCGTCAATAGGGTGAGTGGCAGCATCTCGTGATCGCGCCCTCGGAGTCCCGCGCTGTACTTCCATAGATCCAGCAGAAAATCACGCAGGATCTTCCCCGAGCCGCTACCCGCATCGGCAGCTGCCCACGAACAGTCGTCAATATCTGCCGCGTGGCGCCTGACGAGACTGCGCGGCATCTTGAGCACGAGCGCATCAGCCGGCCCAAGCTGGGCGAGATCCATCACGTCACGCCGATTCATGAATGCCAGCGTTCCGAGCGGCGAACGAATTCTCCCGGTCGCACAGCGATACGACGTTTCGCCGGTAAGTTGCAGCGCGAGCACGAAGAAATCATCACTGTGACGCCGTGGAATGAACGCCTGCATTTCAAAGGCAGCGTTGGCGTGTGCCTTTATCATGCTGACGGAGCCAAGATTGCGCACGGCTGTTGCCGCACGAAAACTGTCCGAACGTTTCGCCATGCTGATCCTGATGGGAAACAGCAACTGCGACAGCGCGGACTGATATCCGCTGACGTTGGTCCATTCGCCGGTATTTCGAGTCTGAGTAGCGGCATCCATGACTCTAAATCCCCCGTCGAAAGCAAACCTTCGTCGGACCTGTACCATGGCCGACGCGACGCGCGTTGCCGATCAGCAACAAACCGCATCTTTCATATCACGTCACGTCTAGCACAGGAGGCGCGCGTTGGCAACCAAGCGACGCACCCGGCGACAGGACCGTAGTAGCCGCAGACGAAACAGTCCGGCCATGCCCGGCGGCGGCCTGGACCCTGATGCTCGCCAATGCTGCACACTCAGGGACAAGGCGTATCCGGAGAGGCGGCCCGCCGTATCGGTGCGCTTCCCGGCCCTCCATGCGGACGGGCAACTTCGTCGTCGAACGAAGGGATGACCCG
>CAZNBU010000634.1:0-1928 GCA_964571035.1 uncultured Planctomycetaceae bacterium
ACGACGTGCTGATGCGCGAGGTGCAGGAGATCGCCAAGCGCACCAAGCCGGACGAGATCTTTTTCGTCTGCGACGGCATGACCGGCCAGGACGCCGTCAAGTCCGCCAAGGCCTTTGACGAGCAGTTGCCGCTGACCGGCGCGATCCTCACCAAGCTGGACGGCGACTCGCGCGGCGGCGCTGTGATGACCGTTCGCGCGGTGACAGGCAAGCCGATCCGCTTCATCGGTATCAGCGAAAAGATGGACGGGATCGAAGTCTTCCACGCCGATCGCATTGCCGGCCGCATCCTGGGCATGGGCGACGTGGTCAGCCTGGTGGAGAAGGCCCAGAGCGCCATCGACGAAGAGCAGGCGCTCGAGCTTGAGCAGAAGCTGCTGACCGACGAGTTCACGCTCGAGGATTTCCTCAGCCAGATCAAGGCGATCCGCAAGATGGGCCCGATGGGGGAGCTGCTGAAGATGATCCCCGGCGGATCGGAGTTGCCGCTCGACCAGATCAACGAGCGCGGGCTCGATCACGTGGAAGCGCTGATCCTGTCGATGACGCCCAAGGAGCGCCGCCTGCCGGAGCAGCTCAACATGTCGCGCAAGCGCCGCATCGCAGCGGGTGCGGGGCGCTCGCAGGAGGAGCTCAACCGCCTGCTGAAATCGTTCGATCAGATGCGCGAGATGGTGCAGGGCCTCAAGAACCAGGGGATGATGGGCAAAGCCGCGGCTTGGAAAATGGGCCGCGACAAGAAGAAGATGCTCAAGCAACAGCAGAGCGCTATGAAGTCGGGCAAGAAGCGCGCCAAGGCGAACGTACGCCGCGCGGCGCGAGATATGGCCAGCTTCCGGCGCGAGTTCGGGTCAAACCTCTAGCCAAGGCACACTGCAAAAACTCTTCACCACGAAGGACACGAAGAAATGCCGAGCCGGGCAAGGCTCTTCGTGCTCTTAGTGTCCTTCGTGGTTCATTGCCTTTCATTGGAGTTTCGGCAACGGCGGAGCGTCTGGCACTTGCCCCCGCGGCGGTTCATGCTGCACACTCTGGACCGTGAACGACGAACACCATGCCTTCCAGGAAGCCTTTGAGAGCCAGGACTTTTTCCTGCTTCTTGAGGCGGACCGCCACATCAGTATGGCGAGCGCGAACCTTCGTGTGCTGCGCTATATCAACCCGGTGAACAGCACCGACGTTGCGAAGACGTACGTGCAGCGCGAGAAGATCCCCAAGGCCAACCCGAGGTACCGCTACCGCAGCCTGGACTTTGATCCCGAAGCAACCAAGGTCGAGCTGCTGAATCTGCCGATCGTCGACAGCGAGATGGGGCGCATTTACAGGGCCAAGCGCGACGAGGTGTTCAACACCATCTGCATGCTGGAGTCGCGCACCACGCCCGAGTTTCTTGACCGGTCAAGGCTGCTGTTCGGCACCGCCGACAAGAAGACGCTGCAGAAGGCCGAGGAGTGGCTGAAACTGGCGCCCGAGCCTGAGCAGGCCGAGCTGGCCGACGCGCGTGAAGCGCGCTCCAAGCTCGATTCAATCGTGCGCAAACAGAAGATCCTCTGCACGGTGCGCGTGCGCAAATACCTCAGCAGCGACGCAGCCGCCGGCGAAGCAAGCGTGGCGCTGCGCAAAGGCGCGAGTTACAGCGACAACGACATCGCCTCGCTGGCTGTGCACGAAATCCAGACCCACGTGCTGCGGTCGCGTAACGGAGAGATGCAGCCGTTTCGCGCGCTGTTCTTTCACGGTTTCCCGCGCGTGGACATCCCGGGTTCCGGCTACTTGTCCACCGAGGAAGGCCTGGCGACCTTCAACGAAGAGCTCGCAGGCGTGCTGAGCAATCGGCGCAAACGCCTGCTGGCGGGCCGCACCAAGGCGGTCTACTTGATGGACAAAGAAGAGCTGCCGTTCGCGGAGATCTTCAACATCCTCACCAG
>CAZNBU010000635.1:0-1904 GCA_964571035.1 uncultured Planctomycetaceae bacterium
CGTCACCATCGCCTCCGCCGGTGCTGCCGCAGGCCGCAAGGGCGATCACGCCCACAAACGCTATCAACGCTGCAAAAGTCTTCATAATCTATGCTCCCCTAAGAGGTTGGATGGATCCCGAGCGACTTTATCCCCACGTGCGAAAGACAACTGGCCGGACTGTCAGCCAAGCGATCCCTCCGAAGTGGGTTGGGGAGTGTATGCCGCGGATTGCGTCACTGCAATAGACTTTGTGATGGAAACTGAACCGGGCCCACAACGCCCAAGTAGCTACTAACATATGGCGGACGCAGCACTTGCACAGAACGGTTATGCGTGGCTCAGCGCCCCCGGCGCGGCTGCGCTCGCTATCCTGTTCGTGCACGAGAAGAGTCTTGACCAAGCCTTTAACGGCAGGCTTCGGGCGGTCGGGCGCCGGCCTACGCATTTGTGGGTCGGCGGCGCTGAGGGCGACCTGGATGAGGTCGTCGCGGCGCGCGTCCCCGGCGGTGTGATCGTCACCTGCCACGGCGGGCCGGCTTCGCGGCGGGCCATTGAGGGTGCGCTGCATCAGGCGGGCGTGATGCCCGGAGCACCCCCGAAGTTGTGGGGGGCCCGCCATCGTTTGGGTGCCGCCACGGAAGCCCTGCTCTCGCGCGCGCAGGGCCGGATGGGCGTGGCGACCGTGCTCGCGGCGCTGGAGACCGGAGAAGCGGCATTGCGCCGGTTACTGGCGCTGCCGGTCGAGCGGGCGGGCGAGACACTGGCGGCCATGGAGCATTCCCGGTGGATCGTCACGCCGCCGCGCGTGCAGTTGTGGGGCCCGGTCAACGCGGGCAAGTCGAGCCTGCTGAACGCATTGTGCGGCGAACAACTGGCGGCGGTCGCAGACGAGCCCGGCCTCACGCGCGACGTGATCGAGGGGCGCTTCGAGCACGAAGGGTTTGTGGTTCGTGTCTTCGACGCACCCGGTGAGTTGGCGGACGCCCGCGGCGTAGACCAAGCCGCCATCGAGTTGGCCCGGCGCTGGAAAGAAGAGGCTGATTTGGTGCTGCGGGTGGCTCCGGACATACGCGATGGCCAACCGGGCGGGCGGGAGTGGTCCGTCCAGACCCGCGCGGATGAGGCGCATGCGCGCGCGCCGCTGCACGTCAGCGTGCGCGAGCCGGATACGGTCCGGGCGCTCAAGGATCGCATTGCTGAGCACTTCGTCGGTCGGTTGCGCGCGCTGCCGTTGGATCAACGCATCCCGCCGGTGCCCGAGCTGATGGGTGACCTGCGCGAATGGGTGAACAGGCGCATCAGTTCCGGCGACGTGGAGTCTCGCTGGCTCGCGGAGGCGGCGGAATGATGCTGCCAGCCGCGGGCGTCTCGTACTGCAACGCTTCGTCTGACAGCGGCGGGTAGCGCCAGCGGTACTTGGTCACGAGCTCGCCCGCCAGGTAGTAGGGGTCGTCCAGCGCGCTGATTTGATCGCGCAGGCGCTCGTTCTCGGCTTTCTCGGCGGCTACCCCGCGCTTGAGCTCGTCGCGGCGATGCTCAAGCTCCTTGAGTTCGTGATAGTTCGGAATCACGTGCTGGCTGAGCGCATACCCGAACAGCACCAGCAGAGCCGCAGCCAGCAGCAGCGAATAGTCATGAACCGCCGTGCGAACACTCTCACGCAATGATGTACGCCGCCGCGCCATGCAGTCTCCACGGGTAGTATCGGCGGATCGGGGCGTTGGAGTGAAGTTCGGTCTGAAATTGGCGAGTGGGCAAACGGGAATCGGAACTGCACGAATCGGCAGTGGGCAATCGGCAGTAGGCAACCGGAACTACACGAAGCCGTTTGACTGTTGCTCGCCGCTGCACACACTCTCGCCGACTGCCGACTGCCGACTGCCGACTGCCGACTGCCGACTGCCGACTGCCGACTGCCGACT
>CAZNBU010000636.1:0-1899 GCA_964571035.1 uncultured Planctomycetaceae bacterium
GCCGCGTCCAGGTCCGCGACAACCGTAAACGCCGGGCCGTCCTTCGCGGCTCGCAGCACGTGTACCCGCTGCGGGCGCGGCTCGCGCGGCAGCGTGAACGCGAGGCTGACGCTGTCGCCCGATGCCAGCGCATACGGCGCAGCCGGCTTCGGCATCGCCGCCTGCCCAACCGGTTGGTCGGCGGAGCCACCCAGCGCAAGCGCCAGCAGCACCGAAAACATCAGGATTCCACGCCCCATCCGCACAATTGTGGCTTGTCGGGTGGCGCGCGGGAATGCCTAATTCGGCGGTCAAGGAGGCTTTGCCATGGCGCTGGCGCACCTGATTACACCTGAGATCGCCGACATGCTGCGCTCGGGCGACTACAGCGGGTTCCGCGCGCTTTCGGAAGAATTTCACCCCGCCGACATGGCGGAGATTCTGGAATCGGTCCCTAACGAAAAGCTGCTGGTCGCGTTTCTCGCGCTCGCCCGCGACCGCCAGTCCGACGTCTTCGAGTACCTCGACGCCGACAGCCAGACCCGACTGCTGAATGAGTTTCGCCCGGAAGTCATGGCGCGCATCCTCAATGAACTCGCCGACGACGTGCGCACCGAGCTGCTGGTCGAGCTGCCGGGTCAGGTCACGCGCCGCCTGCTGGAAACGCTGGAGCCCGATGAGCGCAAACAGGCGCTCGCGCTGCTGGGGTACAAGGACGACAGCGTCGGCCGCCTGATGACGCCGGAGTTCCTGCACATCAGCGCCGAAGCCAGCGCCACCGACGTGCTCGCCAAAGTGCGGCGCTTCGCCGACGAAGTCGAAACCGTCTACGTCATCTATGTGATCGACAGCGCCAGCCGCCTGATCGGCACCGTCAGTCTGCGCGATGTCGTGATCTCGCCGCCCGAGAAAAAGGTTCGCGACTTCATGACGCAGAATATGGTGTTCTGCCACGCGCACGACGACCGCGAAGAAGCCGCCGCCAAAATGCGCGAGTACGACCTGCTGGCGCTGCCGGTGGTGGATTCGCAGGACCGGTTGGAGGGCATCGTCACGTTCGACGACTTGAGCGACGTCGTCGCCGAAGAAGCCACGGAAGACATCCTCAAGATGCACGGCGTCGCCACCGAGCTGGACGACTACTTCGACGCCGGCAGCTTCAAGAAGTACCGCAGCCGCATCATCTGGCTCCTGGCGCTGGTGGTGGTGGGTGCCGCCAGCGTGCTGATCCAGCAGGCCTATAACCCCATCGTGATGGAGCTGCCGCTGCTGGCGGCGTACATCACGTTGCTGGCCGCCAGTAGCGGCAACGTGGGCACACAGAGCGCAGGCATTCTCATTCGCGCGGTCAGCACGCCCGAGTTTGACCGCAAGCGCATGTTCAAGATTTTCGGCATGGAGGTGCTGGTGGGGATCGGCTTGGCGCTGACGCTCGCGCTGGTTGCGACCGGGCTGGTGCTGATCCGCGGCGCCGACCCGCAGTCGCTGGGCGGCACGTCATTGCCCGTGGTGGCGGCAATTCTCGGGTGCGCGATGTTCGCGGCGTTGATCACCAGCAACACGCTGGGGGCGGCGATTCCGCTGATCATGCGCGCGCTAAAGGTGGACCCGGCTGTAACCGCCGGCCCGTTCATCACCACAGCAGCCGACATCTTTACCGTGCTGATCTACTTCAACATCGCCAGCGCACTGATTCATAGCTCGTGAGTGAGGTGTGTAGGGGCGACGCTTGCGTCGCCCGGTCTTCTGGGTGGGTTCGTGGGCGACGCAAGCGTCGCCCCTACTGGCGGACGAGGAAGTTCAGGACGAGCGCCGTTACGACCACGTTGGCCAGGGCCAGCGGGATCATCTTCTTCCAACCGAGATTCATCAGCTGGTCGAAGCGGAA
Organism: uncultured Planctomycetaceae bacterium; assembly: GCA_964571035.1. Taxonomy (GTDB): domain Bacteria; phylum Planctomycetota; class UBA8742; order UBA2392; family UBA2392; genus JADJRK01. The sequence goes on from CAZNBU010000636.1 coordinate 1,868, forward strand.
GCGCGGCAGCGTCCAGCGCACCTGGATGTACA
>CAZNBU010000637.1:0-1892 GCA_964571035.1 uncultured Planctomycetaceae bacterium
GTCTCGACGCTGCGGTCGAGGATGCCGTACGCCGCGCGATCAAGCTGTTTGCGCGCGGGTGTGTCGCGGTACTTGCGGTCAAGCTGGTCGGAAAGCGGCTTGAGCTTGGGCTCGAACTTTTCGACCCACGCAAGAAAGGCCTGCTTGTACTCGGGGTTGGTGGTGTCCAGCGTGCTGCGGATGTGCACGCGCGCGCCGAATTCGCCGATGATGGCTTCCAGCTCAGAGCGGTCGCGAAGCCACTGTTCCAGAGCATTTACGTCGGAAAGATCGGCGTTCAGAAGCCGCTCGTACAGCGGCTCGACGTCTTCGAAGGCGCGGACCTCAAGGTCAGCGGGCACAAACGAGCGGGGGTAGGCCTTGGGCAGGGTATCAAGCACATCGGTCATGGCGGGTCTCCGCGGTCATGGTACACGCGCCCGCTGCCCCACCAATGGCTGGTCTTGCGGTAGGTCTTAAAAGCGGCCTCGCGCGGAGATCGCGGAGCGCGCGGAGAAGGACAACAACGGTTTCACACGAAGCCACAAAGCCCGGGCTGGTGGTTTGAGAGACCACGCCTTGGTTGATGCCGTATGAGGTAGTTGCATTGAAGTCACCACGTGCGCGCCAGTGAGCGGGCTTAGTGGCTTCGTGTGAGATGTATTTTCTTCTCTGCGAACTCTGCGCGCGATCGATTTGTGTGCTTTTCAGATAGTCGGTTAGTCCGTGTAAGGCTTCATCGCCATGGCGTGGGCCAGGCCGGCATTCATGGCGAAGCTGGATTTCAGGTCCTGGTCGGTGTTCACCACATGCTCGGTACGCGCCAGCACCGTGTCGCTGCTTTCCGCCTTGCCGCGGACCACGCCCAGTTCCTTCTTCTCCTGCAGGTCGTAGCAGTAGACCTCGAACTCGAGATGCCCCGGCTCGAACGTTTCTTCGCCGAAGGTTTTGCTGGGCAGTGACAGGCGCGCATCGCGCACGATGCACAGGAAGCGCGGCTTCAGAAAGTTCTCAATGTTGTGCTGCACCGAGTCAGCATTCTCCAGCCGCTGGCCCTTCAGGAAATCGCGCACGAACAGCAGGTCGTTGCCGCCGTGCACGTACTCCAGTGCCGGCTTCTCGCCCTTGGCCTCCGCAAGATGCAGTTCCAGCGTGTTGCCGGCTTTGCCGTCGGCTTTCACCTTGAGTTTGATGCCCTCCGGCAGCACGAGGTCGGTTGTCGCCGCTTCTCCGGCTTCGATGCGCTTCGCAAACTCCTCGATCTGCGCAACGCGCGCCTCAAGTTCGCCGCGATGCTGGTCAACAAGATGCTTGCCCGAAGGCCCGCACCCACACAGCAGCGCGACGATAACCCCTAACGCAATCAATCTACGCATGGTTGCTCCCTTAGGGCTTCGACTCTCGGTAGCGTGCCGCAACTCGATCCACGACCTCGCGAGGTCCCTTAATACTGATACCGACGAATGCTTCGTCAATGACACCAACCATCCGGTCGCCGAACCTGAAGGGCACCCAGGTGAAGTCCGGAACCCAGCTTTCCGGCAAGCGGATGCCCCCTTCGGCCTCCATTGCCGCGTAGAGGAGCTTCACGCCAGCGGGACCGATCTCGCCGAACTCGACCTCCGGATCCTCAGGTTGGAATCCGAGCATTGCCGGCTCCGTCTACCTCGGGAACGCGTTGGCGATGCCGCCGTCTACCGGCAGCGTGGCGCCTGTGGTTGGCGTCCGGTTGGTAGCGAAGAATACGACCGCATTGCCGACGTGGCGGCCGGTTACGCGCGCGCGCAGCAGGTTGCGGTTGCGGTAGTGCTCTTCCAACTGTGCAAAGTCGATGCCGTGGGCCTTGGCGCGGTCCGGGCCGACTTCGCCCCACAGGCCGCTGGGGTTCACGTCCGTGCCGAACACCGCGTCCG
>CAZNBU010000638.1:0-1891 GCA_964571035.1 uncultured Planctomycetaceae bacterium
GCCAGCGCCGACGCTGCGACTGTCAGCGCAACGCTGACCGGTGTCATAAGCTACAGCGGCAACGGCTCCTCGGCGGGCAACATCAACTCGTCCACGGCGACGTGGGAGTACGATGACGTCACGAACCTGCTGGCCCAGACAGGCGGCACGTTCAATGTGCGCTTCACGATCACGCCGACCACCACGCTGTTCCGCCACTCGATCATCGGCCTCACGATCGGCAACGGCGCCGCGGCCTCGGCGACGAGCTATAGCTGCACCGAGGGCAACTTCGGCGGTAACGTCGGCGCGAGCCTCTGCGGCAACTACAACTTCGGCGCCAACTTCCTCAACGAGTCGACCGTCACCTGGGGCCCCGGCACGACCTTCGGCAAGACCGTCGGCGGCGACGACATGGACCTCGGGGCGCAACAGAGCCTGCTCGCCTATGACGGCTTCAGCGAAGTGAGCTGGGTGGGCACTACCCTGACGTTGCGCAACGCCATCTGTAATCCGGCCGCTCCCGGCAACGCCAGTGGCTGCGCCACCACCGGCGGCTTCAATGCCGGGTACACCTGGACCCTGGACACGACCCCCGTGCCGCTGCCGGCCGCCGGCTGGCTGCTTGGCCCAGCGGTGCTGGCCGCCGCGCGGTACGCGCGTCGCCGCAAAGCCTAGACCTCACTCGGGCCGGAGTCTGCCGACTCCGGCCCTTGTCGGGCTGGTCGTTACAGAGACCCGATCCCCCGGCCCGCCTGAAGGTTTGCCCCATCCGGAGCTGACCTGCACGGCGGGCCGGCTGTTTTTTTGGCGCGCACACCGCACGGCGCAGGCCGCGCCCCTACGCCCCGCCCCAACCTGCCATCAACCGAACCTCCGGTGCCGATCGGCCGGCGCGACCCGGCCATGACCGATTCGCGGCGATCCCGACCTCCCGCAGTCGCGATGTGGAAAACGCCACAATCGATCGAGATTCAGTGCGTATCCGGATGAAAGCCCGGACGTCTTCCTCATGCACCGGGCGCGGCGCCCGCCCGCTCGGTCTTCCGGTCCGCAACAGGCCGCACGCATGGTGAGCCAATACTTGGCGACACGACCGACAGTCGGTCAACGTCGCGGATGAGTTCTCACGGCTGCAACACAACAAATGCTTATGTGAAAAAGAGGCTTGCCGGTCACGAGCGCTCCTGTATATTCAATGGCACAGGAAAGGGCAAAACAGGCGCGAGCCTGTGACGCAAAGCCACGGATCTTGAGCTCTCCAGAAAAAGCTCTTATGGGGGGAGAGAGAGACCGCCGGGTTACAACCTAAAACGCGTGACTTTAAAGTACCCACGAATCTCTGGAGGATCTTCATGAAGAAACACGCCAACGCCTTGGGCGTAGCCATTGCCGCTACGTTGGGCGCGACGGCTGCGGATGCCGCCACTTACGGGGCTACGCTTATAACCGCCGTCAGCTACAGCGGTAACGGTTCGTCCGCGGGCAACATCAGCTCGTCGACGGCAACGTGGTCGTACGATGACGTGACCAATCTGCTCTCGCAGACCGGTGGCACGTACAACATCCGCTTCACCACTGCGCCAACCTCGACGCTGTTCCGCCACTCGATCACGGGCCTCGTGATCGGTAACGGCGGCGCGGCCTCGGCCTCGACCTACACCTGCGCCGAAGGCAACTTCGGTGGCAACGTCGGCGCGAGCATCTGCGGCAACTACAACTTCGGCGCCAACTTCATCAACGAGTCGACCGTCACCTGGGGTCCGGGCACTGCCTCTGCCAAGACCATTGGTGGCGACGACATGAACTTCGGACCGGAACAGAACATCAGCGCGTATAGCTACTTCGCGACGGTGAGCTGGGTCGGGACGACGTTGACGCTGTCGAACGCCTCGTGTAATCCGTTCGCCCC
>CAZNBU010000639.1:0-1888 GCA_964571035.1 uncultured Planctomycetaceae bacterium
TTATCATCCCGCCCCCATGAACGAGCCTGCACCGGAAACCGAACCGAAGAAGCCCGCCAAGCGCGCTGCAAAAGGCAGCGCCAAGCCGGTGAAAGGCCGTTCCGCAAAGCCCAAGGCGCGCAAGAAGCGCAAGAAGAAGGCGGGCGCAAAGGCTTCGCACCGCGGCAAACCGCTCGTGATCGTGGAGTCACCGGCGAAAGCCAAGACCATCAACCGCTATCTCGGCAACAGCTATGTGGTCAAAGCCAGCGTCGGCCACGTGCGCGACCTGCCCAAGAGCAAGCTGGGCATTGATGTCGAGAAAGACTTCGAGCCGCAGTACCTGACCATCCGCGGCAAGAAGGACGTCATCAAGGAACTCAAGACCGCAGCCGCCAAAGCCAAGACCGTCTACCTCGCGCCCGACCCTGACCGCGAGGGCGAAGCGATTGCCTGGCACTTAAAGGAAGCGCTCAGCATTGAGGACGAGCGCGCCCGCCGCGTGACCTTCAACGAGATCACCAAGAAGGCGATCCAGCACGCGTTCGAGAACCCGCGTGAGATTTCATCCAACCTCGTGAACGCGCAGCAGGCGCGCCGCGTGCTTGACCGGCTTGTGGGGTACAAGATCAGCCCGTTGCTGTGGCGCAAGGTGTTCCGCGGCCTCAGCGCCGGCCGCGTTCAGAGTGTCGCGCTGCGCCTGGTGGTTGAGCGCGAGCGCGAAATCATGGCGTTCAACCCGGAAGAGTACTGGAGCATCACCGCGTTCCTCGGCAAAGACCAGCTCAACGGCACGGACAAGGAGCAACTCGCGAAGTTCCTCGAGTTCTACCACGGCGTGACGCGCGAAGAGGAAAGCGTGCCCGACCAGATGGACAGCGAGGACGAGGACCTCACGGAAGCCGAGCCCAAGGAAAAAGAAAAGCCCCAACTTCCCGGCGGCGTCTTCCACGCCGACCTCAAGCAGTACAAAGGCGAGAAGCCCTCGCTGCCCAACCGCGAAGCCGTGGACGAAGTGCTCGCCCACGTGCAGGGCAAGCCGTTCAAGGTCAGCAAGATCGAAACCAAGGAACGCCGCGACCGGCCCAAGCCGCCGTACATCACCAGCACCTTGCAGCAGGCTGCAAGCACGCGGCTGGGGTTCGGCGCGCGCCGCACAATGCAGCTTGCGCAGCGCCTGTATGAAGGCATTGACCTTGGCGAAGACGGGCCGACCGGATTGATCACCTACATGCGAACCGACAGCTTTCATCTGTCGGACTTCGCCGTGGCGGACGCGCGCGAGCTTGTGCAGCGCGAGTTCGGCGGCCGCTACCTGCCGGAAAAGCCGAACTTCTTTAAGACCAGCGGCAAGGCGCAGGCGGCGCACGAAGCCATCCGGACGACCAGCGTAGCGCGCACACCCGACAGCCTTGAGCGATACTTGGAGAAAGACCAGCTTCGCCTTTACACGATGATCTGGGAGCGCTTTGTCGCGTGCCAGATGAACCCGGCTGTGTACGCAGTGACCACGATCGACATCGCCGCCGACGAGGCGGTGTTCCGCGTGGGTGGGCGGCGGCTTGTGTTCGACGGCCACGCGCGGGTGAGTGGCATCAAGCTGGACAAGAACGAGCAGCTTCTGCCGGAGATGAGCGAGGGCGACACGCTGGTGGATCACCGCGTTCAACCGGACCAGCACTTCACGCTGCCGCCGCCGCGCTACACCGAGGCGAGCCTGGTGAAGATGCTTGAAAAGGAAGGCATCGGGCGGCCCAGCACGTACGCGAGCATCATCGGCACGATCCAGGACCGCTTCTATGTGCGCGGTGAAGCGCGGCGGCTGTTTGCGACCGAACTGGGGATGCTGGTCAATGACATGCTGGTGAACAACTTCTCGCGCATCATGCAGACCGACTTCACCAGCAAG
>CAZNBU010000640.1:0-1883 GCA_964571035.1 uncultured Planctomycetaceae bacterium
GCCGAGGTTGTGAATGCTGAAGTTCGAAAGCATCGGCCCCGCGTGGCACTGGTTGCAACCGCCGCGGCCGAAGAACACCAGCGCCCCTTCCTTCTGCTGGTCGGTCATCGCGTCGTTGTCGCCGCGCAGGTAGCGGTCCCACGCCGCGTTCACGAACGTCTGGCTTCTCTCCCAGGCGGCGATCGCGCGCACCATGTTGTTGACCGTCATGCCGCCCGGGCCGAACGCCGCGTCAAACCGCAGCACGTACCCCTGGATCTGCGACAGCCGCTGCACCAGTGCCTGCCGGTACTGGTCGTTGGTCAGCCCGTCCAGCGAGTGGCCGGTGCCGCGCATTTCGGTGATATCGACCAGCGGCAGCAGCGCCTGGGCGTCCAGCGGCGGCAGGTTCTTCATACCTTCGGGCGTCATGGTGGGGCCCGCGTTGGGCGCTGTGGCGTGTACGCGGGTGTCCCAGAACAGCTCGCGCGTGGCGATCAGGTTGAAAATCGGCTGTGAGTTGCGGGCGATGAACACGTTGGCGGGGTGGTTGCGCCCCGGGCCCAAGCCGCCGAAACCGCCTACACCCACACTCAGGTTAAGCCGGTCGCCGTTGTTGAGCGTTGGGTGGTGGCAGGTGGCGCAGGCGACGTCGTTGACGCCGCTGAGGATCTTGTCGAAGAACAGCAGGCGGCCAAGGTCCACCTGCGCAGGGTTCAGCGGCGGGATGTGCTGCGGGCCGAGGCCCTGTACGTTCAGCGTCTGCAGCACGGTGCGAAGCTGCATCTCGATGCCGGGGTCGCCCGCGGGCGCCGAAACGACCACCGAGAACGTGCGGGTGACCGCGTCCACGCCGTCGGCCAGTTCAATCTTGAGCGGCCATGTGCCTGTCACGCGCGGCACGCCGCTGATCTGCCCGGAAGTTGCGTTCAGTGTCAGGCCGGTGGAGAGTGCGCCGCCGGTGATCTTCCATTCGTAGTTGCCGGTCCCGCCGGAGGCGTCCAGTTTCTGGAAGTAGGACGTGCCCGTGGTGCCCGCCGGCAGAGAGAGCGTGTCGAGCGAGAGCGGGCCGGTCGGGCCGCCGCCTCCACCTCCGCCGCCTCCGCCGCCACCACCGCCGCCGGAATTGGCTTCGCCGGAGCGACCATCGCCGCCTCCGCCGCCGCAGGCGACAGCCAGCAACGCGAACGACACGCAGAGCAGAAGCAGCGCCAGGCGCAGGGTGCGCATTGGCCTCTCCTTGGGGTTAGAGACGTATGTTGTATCCGCATTCGGGCGCGCAGTCACGGGAAAACCGCCTCGGAATCCTGCAACCCGCGCCAATTGGGGCTGCAAGCTTCACGCGCGGGGGCGGGCGCATTCACGAAAAAAACCGGGGCGGACCTGCTGGTCCGCCCCGATCCGCGCCGCGTGAGGGGTACGCGGCGACCCGATCACTGTGCGCGCGCCAGCAGGCGCCACCCCAGCGCGCTGCCCGGCTTGGCGACGTTGCGCTCCGCCAGGATGTGCCGTGCCAGCGAGTGCCGCTTGCCGCGAATGGCGGCTTCCACCAGCGTCAGCGTGATGAAGTCGCGCTGCGCGTGGCTGCCGCCGAAGCGGTTGGCTGTGTCGCGCGCGGCGTGCAGCTGATCGACCGCCAGCGCGTAGTCCTCCCGCGCGAACGCCAGCAGCCCGCGCGAAATCGCCAGCCCGATCCGCGCCATCTCGGCCTGCTGGGTGTCGCCCTTGGCGCTTGCTTCCAGCCGGCGCAGGACCTCGTTCGCCGCGCCTTCGCGCCCGCTCGCGCCCAGCGCCATGACGGCGTGGGCGTCGTTGAACGCGTAGAAACCGGTTTCGGTCTCGATCTTGGCTTGCCAGTAGTCGGCCTGTGCCTGCATGCGGTCGCCGTAGTCGTGGCCGAGCAC
>CAZNBU010000641.1:0-1878 GCA_964571035.1 uncultured Planctomycetaceae bacterium
GATGGGCGCGACCGGGGGCGCTCGGTCTGTGAGCGCGGGGCGGCCGAGCCGACCTACGTCGAGTACGCGCTGCACGAAAAGTTCGGCGTCACCACCGTCGCCTTCACCAACACCGGGTACAAGGAAGGCGTGTCGTGGGACAAGTACTACGACGCCAATTTTGCCGGGTGGTTGCAGATGTTCCTCGGCGTGCGTCGCATGTTGGAAGTGGCGCACACCTGAGTGTGCCGCCCGCCGCTCCACGAAGTCCCGAAACTGGTGCCGGCACGCCCCGACCTTGCGGTCGGGGCACCAGTTTGCACTCGCCTCGATGCGCGCGCGCCGCTAGATTGTTGCGCATACACCATAAGGAGAGGCCATGGAATTCAAACTCGGCACGATCTGCCACATCGAAATCGCGGGCGGCAACCTGGCTCGCACCAAAGAATTCTACGGCACCCTGTTCGGGTGGAACTTCAAGCCGATGAGCGACGGCTACGAATTCTTCGACGCCGGCAACGCCCAAGGCGCCATCGACGCCGAGGCCAAGCCCAGCCATGACGGCACCGTGCTGGTGCTCGCGTGCGACGACGTCGCGGCCAAGCTTCGTGAAATCGAGAAGGCGGGGTTCAAGGTCATCAAACCCAAGACCGAGATCGGCGGCGGCCACGGGTACTATGGGTACTTCGAAGATCCAGCCGGCAACCGAATGGGCGTCTGGCAACCCGCGAGTTAGTGACACACCCCGTTGGCGCAATCTTGTCGCGTGCGGTGATAGGCTCGCCCGCATGTCCATTGGAGCCAAACATGAAACTGAGCGAGATTCTGAAGCAGGACGCCGAGGCCGTGTACCGCGCCACGGAAGGGTTGTTCAAGCGGGTGGATGACCTTGGCTGGAAACCGGCCACCGGCAGCAACTGGATGACCACGGGCCAACTGTTGAAGCACTGCACCGAAGCGTGCGGGTTCTGCGTCAACGGGTTCGTAACCGGCGACTGGGGCCCGCCGCCGCCCGCAGACGCCCCGCCGGGGATGCCGTCGGCTGAAACCATGCCGAGTGTCGGCAGCGTGAAAGAGGCGCTGGAGCTGCTCGCCAAAGACAAGGCGCTGTGCATGCGGCTGTTGTCAGAGGTGAGCGAAGAGAAGCTGATGAACCAGCGCAGCGCGCCGCCCTGGGGCGGGCCCGAGCGCACGCTGTACCAGCACTGCCACGAAATGATCGCGCACCTGATGCAGCACCGGGGTCAGTTGTTCTATTACCTCAAGCTGCAAGGCAAAGACGTCAACACGATGACCCTGTGGATGGGCGGCTGATGCATACAAGAACCGCGTGCGTAAGCGCGCGGCTGGACCGAGGCTGCGTTGCCAGAAAGCCGCGCGCTTACGCACGCGGTTCTTGTCGGCTGTCGAATCGGCAGGCTGCCACGCATTCCTGCCGATTCTGCAACCTCGAACCCGCTACGCGGTCGCCCGCAAACCCTTGATTTTCATGCGTTTGCGCGCACGGCCGCAATTGGCACGCGTGGTGCTTTTCTCTTTGCGGCATGCAACCACAAGGAGGAACAGCCATGCGAGAGATTAAAGTATTCGATCCGTTCAACGTTGGGTTCAGCAACTTCTTCCGCAACTTCTTCGATGAAGAGGGCCTGCGCCCGCTGATGGAAGAGGGCAGCCTGGCGGTCGACGTCAGCCAGGGCAAGGAGGGCGAGACCATCGTCCGCGCCAACCTGCCCGGGTTCCGCAAGGAAGACGTGCAGCTGAGCGTGCACAACGGCGTGCTCGACATCCGCGCGGAAAGCAAGCACGAGGACGAGGTGAAGCACGAGAAGTTCTACCGTCGCGAACGCCGCGTAAGCTCGGTCACCCGCCGCGTAGCCCTGCCGGGCAACCCCAGCGGCG
>CAZNBU010000642.1:0-1878 GCA_964571035.1 uncultured Planctomycetaceae bacterium
AGGTAGCCCGCTACGTCCACCCCGACGAGTTCGCCGCGTGGAAGCAGGAAGCGCTGAGCATGGGGTTCACAAAGGTAGACAGCGGCCCGCTGGTCCGCAGCAGCTACCACGCCGAAGAGGCGATGGCCTTCGATTCACCGGTGATCTGATGGAATGGCGAGACCGAATCGTTGCTGACCCTGGTGTGCTGTGTGGCAAGCCCGTTGTGCGCGGCACCCGAATTGCCGTCGAGCACGTGCTGGAACTGCTTGGCCAAGGGTGGCCTGAATCCGACGTGCTGGAAGCCTTTTCCGCCCTTACCCAGGACGACATTCTGGCTTGCCTGCGCTACCCCCGCTAAGTTGCGCCCATGGAGCGCCGCGAAGACATTGTCCCCCTCAAGCTTGCGCAGGCGGCGGAGCTGGTCTCAGCTTGCCTGCCGGGCGCACGGGTGCTGTCTTGCGCGCCCCTGCCGGGCGGTAAATCCAACACCAACTACCGCGTGCAACTCCAGGACGGCCGCCGCGTCGTGCTGCGCCTTTACACCCGCAACCCCGGCGCGTGCCCCAAAGAAGTCGCGCTCGCCGCCATGCTGGCTGACGACCTGCCCGTCGCCGCCGCGCTCGGCCACTGCGCGCCCGGAGTTGCCGGCGTCGGCTATCCCTGCGCGCTGTTCGAGTACAAGCCGGGCACGCTGCTCTCCGCGATCTCGCCCGGCTACGCGGTCGGCCACTCGGTCGGCAGCGTGCTGGCGAGTATCGGCGGCCACAGCTTCGGCCATCCCGGCGACCTGCGCGCGCCACCGCTGCGTGTGGAGCCGTGGGAGTTCGGCGAAGACCCGTCGCTGGGGTTCGTGCGCTGGTGCGTCTACGAGACCCGCGCCGGAGAGCGCCTGGGCCTGGTGCTCAGCAAGCGCCTGCTGGACTTCGCGCAAGCCAGCAGCGAACGCTGGCCCGGCCTGCGCTCCGAAGCCCGCCTGACGCACGGCGACTTCAACCCCACCAACCTGCTGATCGACGGCGACGACGTCAGCGCGGTAGTCGACTGGGAGTGGGCCCACAGCGGCACCCCGCTGGCCGACCTCGCCAACCTGCTGCGCGAGCGCGAAGACTTCTTTCTCCCCCCGGCGTTCGTGGACGGCGTGCTGCAAGGGTTAGCCGACGGCGGCGTGTACCTGTCCCACGACTGGCGCGAGCAAGCCGCATGGCTTGACCTGCTGAGCGCCTGCGAGTTCCTAACCAGCACAATAGACCGCCCCATGACCCACGCCCGAGCCATGCAGCAGATCCGAGCAACATTGGGAGCCTAGAGCCCCGGCCGAACGCGTCCGCCGTAGCTTCAGCGAAGGCGGAAGGCCGGGGAGTCGCGACGAAGTTGTCGCGACAACCGTCCCGAACCAGCAAAAGTCCCACCATCCAACCCCGCAACTCGTTACAATCCCACAGTCCCCGACATGGCCCCTTGCAGGAGAGCGCCATGAGGTACGCAGCACCCATTCTCGCAGCCCTGTTGTTCGCCGGATGCGCCAGTACACCCGAGCCGGTCGTGCAGAACGAGCCCGCGCCCAAACAAGCGGACGCCCCTATACTCAAGGACATCCCGCTTCTCGGCGACCTGTTCAAGCGCGAGCAGGCCAAGACCGTCGAAACCAAGGCCGAAGGCAACGTGCCGCTGCTCGCGGACATCCCGCTCCTCGGCCACCTGTTCAAGCGCAACACTGAGCCCGACACCAAGGCCGGCGAGTAGCACCGTTTACAAACCCGTTACCGGGGCCACGCGCGCGGGCCGCTATGCTGCGCGCGGAGGGTCCTATGCGACTGTTGACGATCACCCTGATGTGCCTCGCCGTAGGTTGCGCCACGGCTGCGGTCAAACCCGCGCCCGCACCCGAGCCGCAAC
>CAZNBU010000643.1:0-1877 GCA_964571035.1 uncultured Planctomycetaceae bacterium
GCCCGCCTTCAACTTCTGGCCGTCGTTGACCAAGATGGTGGATTTCTCGGGCAGCGGGTAGTACGCCAGCACGGTGCCCTTGTTGTTTTCGATGCGGATCTGCGGGTGCAGGTCGCCCTTGTGCTCGATCACCACGCGCTGCTTGGTGCCGGTCGCGGTTTCGATTTCTTCCTTGAAGGTGCGGCCTTCAATCAAGTCGTCGTAGACCGCCTTGCCGTCCGACTCCGAGATGATCGGCGTGCTGTGCGGATCCCACTCGGCCAGTACCTTGCCGGCCTTGGCGACCTTTTCGCCGTCTTCAAGCATAAGCGTGGCACCCAGCGGAATCGCGTAGGTGTCGATCACCTTTTCGTCCTTGTCCAGCATCATCACTTCGCCCTTGCTGCTGACGACGATGTTCTGGCCTTCGGAGTTCTGCACGGTCTTGAGCGTCGGGCTGTACTTGATGGTGCCGCCGCGCATGACCTTGAGGTCCTTGTCCACACTGGTGCGCGTCACCGTGCCGCCGATGTGGAAGGTACGCATGGTCAACTGCGTGCCCGGCTCGCCGATCGACTGCGCGGCGATGATGCCGACGGCAAGGCCCATCTCGACGATTTCATCGCGCGACAGGTCTGCGCCGTAGCAGAGCTGGCAGGTGCCGTTTTCCGACTCGCAGGTCAGGGCGCTGCGCACGCGGATCTTCTGGTAGCCCAGATCCTCGATCTTCTTTGCCAGCTCGCTGCTGACGAGGTCGTTGCTGCGCGCCAGCAGCTCCTTGGTCTGCGGGTGGCGGATGTCGTCGCACAGCACGCGCCCGCGGATGCCCTCAGACAGGCTGATCTCGACCTTTTCGCCCTTGAACGTGGCGCGCTTGTCCACGCCCTGGTCAGTGCCGCAATCGACTTCAGCCACCACCACGGTCTGCGCCACGTCGGCCAGCTTGCGTGTCAGGTAGCCCGAGTCGGCGGTCTTGAGCGCCGTGTCGGCCAGGCCCTTGCGCGCGCCGTGGGTGGACGAGAAGTACTCGAGCACCTTCAAGCCTTCGCGGAAGTTCGCCTTGATCGGCGTCTCGATGATCTCGCCGCCCGGCTTGGCCATCAGGCCGCGCATGCCGGCGAGCTGTCGAACCTGCTCGGTTGAGCCACGCGCGCCGCTGGTCACCATCATGAAGATGGGGTTGAGGTACGGCTTGCCTTCGCGCAGGTCGTTCTTCAGCACGTCCATCATCGAGCGGCCGATTTCTTCGCGCGCGTGCGTCCACTCGTCGATGACGTGGTTGCGGCGCTCGCGGTCGGTGATCACGCCCTGGCGGTAGCGGCGGTCCAGCTCGTCCACGACCTTCTGCGACTTGCTGAGGATGTCTTCCTTGTTTTCGGGGCTGCGCATGTCGTCCTTGCCGATGCTGCAACCGGCACGGGTCGCCGACTTGAACCCGAACTCCTTGATGTCGTCCAGCAGCTTCAGCGTCGCCACGCGGCCGAGGCGCTTGTAGCAATGCGCAATTACGCCGCTGACCTGCTTCTTGCCGATGGGATAGTTGAAGAACGGCATGCCGTCCGGGAGCATGTCATTGAACAGAATGCGACCCGGAGTGGTCTCGATCATGTAGCTGTCGGCCTGGTCACCGATCTTGCCGACCCACCCAAGGTACAGGTCGCGGTTCAGGAACACCGCGCGCTCGACCACCTGCGTCCAGTCTTCAGTCGGCTTTTCCTTGTGGCCGCTGAGCACGCCGCCGTTGGCGTCGTACACGACTTTGTGCGCGGGCATCAGCACTTTGATCTTGGCGTGCGTGCCCAGCTTGCCGTGAGAGTACGCGGCGATGGCGTCGTCCAGCGTGGTGAACCACTTGCCTTCGCCCTTTTCCTGGGCGTTGTCGGCCGTCATGTAGTAGA
>CAZNBU010000644.1:0-1866 GCA_964571035.1 uncultured Planctomycetaceae bacterium
ACGACTGTTGAGGCGCTTACCGGCGCCGATTTCTGGAACTGGATTCCCGAAACAGATCGTCCCGCCGTCGAAGCGATGTTGAACGGGCTCACGCTTGAAGCGCCCGAAGCGAGGGTCGAGAACCGTTTCCGGACGGTCGATGGCGAACGCTGGACATTGTGGACCAACCGGGCGCTGGCCTTCGACGATGAGGGCCGTTGGACGGAAGCGCAATCAACTGGCGTCGACATCCACGAACGACGGATGGCTGAAGAGCACAACAGACTCCTGCTCAATGAGCTCAATCATCGCGTGAAGAACATGCTGGCCGTTGTGCAGGGCATCGCCCAGCAGACCTTCAAGCACGTCGACGCCGCCGCCCAGCGCGCTTTTGAGAGCCGGATCGGCGCGTTGTCGCGCGCGCACAGCCTGTTGACCGACCGGCAATGGTCGCCGGCGCCGTTGCGCGCCATTATCGATGACGTAAGCCACGTGTGCGGCGCTGCGCGCGAACGCATCCGCACAGAAGGTCCGGACGTAATGCTTGCGTCGCGTCAGGCGCTGTCGATCGCCATGGCGTTCCACGAACTGTGCACCAACGCCGTCAAGTACGGCGCGTTGTCGAACCCGCGCGGCGTCGTCGACATCTGTTGGCGTGTAAGCGACGGCGGATTGCTTGAGTTGGTGTGGACGGAAAGCGGCGGCCCGCCCGTGAGAACGCCGAAAAAGCGCGGCTACGGTTCGAGGATGATCGAACACGCGCTCGCGCATGACTTGCATGGCAGCGTCAAGCTCGCGTTCGAGCGCGGCGGTTTGGTCTGCACCATCGCCGCACCGCTCAACGCTTAGCGGGTACGCGATACGGACTCAGATACGTTTGTACTTCTCCAGCGCTGCGATCAGCGGCTGAAGCTGACGCGCATAGGGACGCCAGCGTCCGACGCCTGCAGTGAACAGCGGGCGCCGCACCTGGGCCGCACTGGATGTGGCGACCGGGCGCGTGTTCTCATGGAAACGAAGGCACGCCGCCTCGAACGTCAGGCCGCAATGAGCGAGAATGACGCGAACGCCGGTTTCAAAATCCTGCACCAGCGCTTCGTAGCTCACCTCCAGCACGCTCTCCGGCGCTGCGCCGAGCCAGTGATCGGCCAGCCGGTCGAAACAGCGATGGTAATGCGCGAGATCTTCGAGATCGTTGGCAAACGGGTGTTCGCCCAGGAAAGCGCGGCGGAAAATCGAAAAACAGACGTCGACCGGATCGCGCCGCACCAGGATGACGCGAGCCGCAGGAAACAGGCGCGCGATCAGACCGACATTCCAGAAGTTGAACAAGTTCTTGTCCACCAGCAGCGGCGCCCGCGCGCCGGCGCGGTAGAGCAGGTCCCAGCGCTCCCCATGCCGCGCCGTTGCGGCGTCCGGGTCTGGCCGACGCGCCAGTTCGGCGTCGAATTCCGCACGCACGCTCGGCAATGCGTTGCTCTCGCCGCGGCTGATGACACGGCTGTGACTCGCCAGCGCCTGGTCGACCAGGGTTGAACCGCTGCGCGGCATGCCGACAATGAACACTAGTCCACCGCCTCGCGCAGGGTCAGACGCCGGCTTGGCGAGCGCCGCGGTGGAGAACAACCGCATCTCGGCGTCAGCCTTTTGTGTGGTGAGGTCGCGCTGGTAACGGCGCCCGCGTTGTGCGTCGGCGTGCGCCAGTTCGCGGCGCGCCTGCACGATCGCCGCGAACGCGTCCTCATACCGGGCGCTGGCGTCGAGCGCAGCCGCAAGCGCCATCCCAGCAGCGGCGCGATTTTCCGGGGATGTTCGTGTTTCTCTGACCACTTCGCTTAGCCGCTCCGCCATGGTCTCGTCGATGGCGGCTGGATCGATCTCAGCCAG
>CAZNBU010000645.1:0-1865 GCA_964571035.1 uncultured Planctomycetaceae bacterium
TGACCAGGAGCCGTATCTCGATGGTCGTTGCGGCGGCTGGTCTCGTTCTGGTCGGCATGCTGGCTTTCGTGCTGTTCAAGCCCAGCAATGACGCGCAGATCGAGGAGCAGACCGCAACGAAGGACGATGTCAAGCCACTGAAGACCGATGTTCAGCCGGCAAGCAGCTTGTACGACTGGAAAACGCCGGTGATGGCAACCCCCGAGCCGGTAGTCGCACCGCCGGTAACGGCAGCGCCGACAACGCCGGCACAGCCGGCCGTTCCAAAGCCGGAGTCCAAGCCGACCGTGAAGCCCGGCGTCATTGACTACAAGATCCAGGCCGGCGACATGGTCAGCAAACTGGCTGTGAAGTACGGGTGCACGACCAGCGATATCTACAAGGTCAACGACGGCCTTGATTCCAGCAACGCGCACAAGCTGCGTGTCGGCCAGACGATCCGCATCCCGGTCGGCGGCGACACGACAGTAAGCACGAGCGGCGAAACAGCGGGCGCCTCGCAGTCGAAGGGCGACTACTTCCCGCGCCGGGTGATCACGGCGGCGGCTGGCGACTCAGCCATGCAGCTTGCGGTTGAGCACTACGGCAGCATGTCGCTTTTCCGCATGATCATGAATGCCAACCCCGACCTCAGCTGGGACCTCAAGCTTCGCGGCGGCGAGCAGGTGGTGCTGCCGGAATTCGGCTACGCGCCCGCTTCGGCGCCGGCCAAGGCCCCCACCGACAGTGTCGAGCGCAGCAGCCTGATCCCGACCCGCCGCTAACCCGGCGACCGGAGCAAAAAGCGAACGCCCGCGACCTGGTCGCGGGCGTTCGCGTTGGCGGGCTACTCGTCGTCGCCGCTTGAGCCCATGTTGAAGCGCCCCTCCTCGCACCCGACGATGAAGTGCTCCAGCCGGCCCTTCAACTTATCCCACATCTTGCGCAGCTTGCGCGCTTCGTCGTCGTCGATTTCGCCGTCGTCCGTCAGCGACTTCTCGGCGTGATGCATCAGGTCGGCGAAGTCGTTCAGCGCGCTGACCGTTGCCGACACGAATGTCAGAGCCACCTTGCCATCGTGGTGCGGGTTTGCGGTGTAGTACCCGCGCGCAACGCGACACAGAAAGTGAATGACCTCCAGGTCCTGGCTGAGGTGGTAGATCGTCAACAGCTTGTCCAGCGGGTTGCGCGCGCCTGACGCGTTGGGGTTGCGCTTGGTGCGCGGCGGCTGCGTCCACTTGTAGACCAGGCTCAGGCTGACATCGAGTGCGCGGGAAACCCGCTTGGGCCCGGCGCGGTCAACCGCCTGCTTGAGGATCGCGTGGGTGTCCTCCAGCAGGCCTTCGAGGATCTGCTCATCCGCATCCTGCTCCTGCTCAAGCAGGACCTTCTCCGTGTCCTTGGCGGACTTCGTGCGCTTGGCCATGTATGCCCCTGAAATCGCTGCACTCAAATGATAGGAAGCGGTACCGCGCGAACTAGGCCACGGGTAGCCGGGTTCGGGGATACAGGAGAGACCAACGATGGGACTGCCGCCGACCGTGACCTGGAAGGGCGACGCTGAGACCGGCGCGCTGGCGATCATCGACCAGACGCTGCTGCCGGGCGAGCTGAAGCTGCTTGAGATCAGCGATCTCGACACGGTGATTGACGCGATTCGCCGCCTCGCGGTCCGCGGCGCGCCGGCGATCGGCGTCGCCGGCGCATACGGGTGCGTGATCGCCATGCGCTCCGGCAAAGGGGCGCCGGGCCTGGAAGCGCTGGCCAACGCCCGCCCCACCGCCGTCAACCTGCGCTGGGCTGTCGAGCGCGTGAAAGCGGTTGCAGGTAGCGACGCAACCAAAGCGCTGGAAGAAGCGCGCCGCATCCACGCAAGCGACGAAGCC
>CAZNBU010000646.1:0-1849 GCA_964571035.1 uncultured Planctomycetaceae bacterium
GTTCGGCTTGAATGGAGTCGGGCAGTCAATCCAGTTTGCGGCGCTTGTAATGGTCGCGCATGAGGTTGACGGCGTTGCCCATAATTCAGGACTTCAGGCGCGAATGATCTTTCAGCCGCCCAAGGTTTTCGAAGCTGATGAGAAACGTTTCCTGCGCCAGGTCCTGCGCCGTCCCCATGTCGGAGACCTTGCGCAGCATGAAACCGTAGACCAGCCTCTCGTAGCGCTTGATGACGTGCTCAAACAACGCGGAATCGCCGCGCAGAATGCGACGGATCAGGTCCTCGTCATTGAACGGGACTTGTTGCACCCCGGTTGTCTCCCCCGGCCCCCAAGGCGAGGGTTCGTCTGGAAGCGATACGCCTTAATACGGGCAAGCGGTCAAAAGGTTCACCCGGATTCAGCGGCACGATTGCCGTGTGTCCAAGGTCAAATGACAAAGGTCGAAGGCGCGCGCCTTCGACCTTTGCTTTTGGACTTTCAACCGTCTATCGGCCGAGGAACTCGATGACGAGGCGCTCGTTGGCGATAACCGGGATATCCTTGCGGCGCGGCACCTGCACCAGCTCGCCCTCGACCTTGTCCAGGTCGACGCGGACGTAGCTTACGGCGCTGGGCTTCTGGGCCACGGCTTCCTGCACCTGGATGTGCGCCTTGCTCTTCTGGCGCAGGGCGACCTTGTCGCCGACATCCACGGTGAACCCGGGGCGGTCAACCTTCTTGCCGTTCACTTCAACGTGGCCGTGCGCGACGAGCTGGCGGGCTGAGCGCGTGGTGGGGGCGAACCCCATGCGGTAGACCATGTTGTCGAGGCGGCGCTCAAGCATCTGCATGAGGGTTTCGCCGGTGTTGCCCGGCAGGCGCAGCGCCTCTTCGTACAGGCGGCGGAACGTGCGCTCACGTACCTGGTAGTAGTACTTGAGCTTCTGCTTCTCGCTCATGCCGCGGTTGTAGGTGGACATTTTGCCGCGACGCCCGTCGCGGCCGTGCTGTCCTGCTTTGTAAGGCTTGCTGGCGAGGGGCGACTTCTTGGTGCCCCAGAGATTCTCGGCGAAGCGGCGTGAAACGCGATGCTTCGGCCCGGTGTAGCGACCCATGACCATACCTCAGGTCTCGGCTTGGCCACCGTCGGGATCCGCATCCCGTGGTGTTGCGCGGGCGCCGTGCCGCGCAAGCCGTCCAAAGGGACGGGCGCAATTGGGGCGGAGAGTGTAGCTGTGGCGGGTTGGGGGTCAACGGGGTGTGATTTCGGATTTTAGATTTTGGAGGTGATGCCGCAGCTCAGTTGCCGTTCAATCCAAAATCGAAACGCGGGACCCGGCGCGTTGGTCAGCGCGCGCCGGGCAGATTGATTGTTTTGGTGGTGGGATGTGGTGACTGGCGCTTGCTCTTTGCGCCGGGGCTAACGCTCACGCGCTGGCCCTGTGGTTTTCCGGATGGTGTAAGGGACTGACCTCCCTGAGTTCCATGCCTTGCTTCGGGGACCGCGACCGAGCAGCCCCGCTCGCTGAGTACCAGCCTGTCCGGGGGATCGCGGTCCGAAATCCTTGGGCGGCTCTTCCGCCTGTATTGCTAACTTCGGATCGTGGCAACGCGGCCCTTGAGGAAATCCGGGGCGCTGTTCGCGAATCGATTCGGGCCTATACTTCGCGACGACACAGGAGACGACATGCACTTCGACACCATTGCCATTCACGCAGGCTATGACCCGTTCGACCACTTCGGCGCGGTGAACCCGCCCGTCTTCCTTTCCAGCACGTTCGCGCAAAGCAGCCCGGGCAAGCACCAGGGGTACGACTACGCGCGCTCCGGCAACCCGACGCGCAAAGCGCTCGAGCAGGTGTTTGCG
>CAZNBU010000647.1:0-1848 GCA_964571035.1 uncultured Planctomycetaceae bacterium
AGTAACCGAACTCAACGCCGATCGCGCCCGCGCCGATCACCACCACGCTTTTCGGCTGCTCAGCCAGTACCATGGCCTCGTGGTGGCCGATCACACGCTTGCCGTCCCACGGCATGTTGTCGAAGCGCCGGGGCCGCGCGCCGGTGGCCACGATGATGTGCTTGGCGTTGATGGTGTCGGTGACCTTGCCCGGCTTGTTGGGGCGGTCGGCTTTGTCGGCGGGGTTGTTGGCTTCGGTGACTTCGACGACGCCCTTGCGAGCAATCCGCCCGCGGCCGTTGAACGCGGTGACTTTGTGCTTCTTGAAGAGAAACTGGATGCCCTTGTTCACCTGCGCCGAGATGTCGCGCGAGCGCTTCACCACAGCCGCCATGTCGGGATCGATCTTGCCCACGCTGATGCCGAGCAGCTTGGCTTTGTGCTCAATGGTGTGCATGACCTCGGCGGATTTGAGAAGCGCCTTGGTGGGGATGCACCCCCAGTTCAGGCAGATGCCGCC
The DNA here is from genome assembly GCA_964571035.1 of uncultured Planctomycetaceae bacterium. Lineage (GTDB taxonomy): Bacteria > Planctomycetota > UBA8742 > UBA2392 > UBA2392 > JADJRK01. The sequence continues at coordinate 500 of CAZNBU010000647.1, forward strand.
GAAGTGCTTGTCTTCAACGCAGCAGGTCTTGAGCCCAAGCTGCGAAGCCCGGATGGCTGCAACATACCCGCCGGGGCCGGAGCCGATAACGCAAACATCAAAGTCGTGTGTGGCCATAACTCCTCCGCAGTCCAAACGCCCGAAACGGCGCGCGGCGTTCTACAGGCTGCTGCGTACATCGTAAATGCGGCGTCTTGGTTCACCACAGAGGCACAGAGAACTGCTCAGTCAGGATTTTCAGGATGATCAGGAAACAATCCTTTGAATCCTGAACATCCTGACCGCCTTTGCATTTCTCCGTGGTCTGGGTGAGAAAGCGTTTGAAACAGGACGTTCAGGACGGTCAGGAAGTTGTCCTGACTGTCGTGCCCGTCCTGTTGCTTTGCTCCGTTCCTCTGTGCCTCTGTGGTTAATGCCAGCTTTTCCACACTCGCGTGTGTCGGCTGGCTGAGTATTGTCGCGGGCATGGCTAAGTACTTTTCCCGGGCGCAGATTTACGTGGTTGGCAGGCAGGTGATGCCGCCGGAGGAAGTGCAGCGCTTCCTTGATGACGAGGGCGCGGTCTGGATCACCGATACCGAAAACCCCGCGCACCGCATCCCGGAGCTTGCGGGCCGCGTCTGCTACATGAGCTTTGGCGACAAGCAGGGCCGCAAGGATAACGCCAGCTACCTCGGCCACATCCTGCAGGTCGGCCACGGCAGCGTGCTTGAGCACAGCGTCTTCAGCCTGATGCTGACCGGCATCTCGCGCAGCCTGACCCATGAGCTGATCCGCCACCGCGCGGGGTTTGGTTACTCGCAACTCAGCCAGCGCTACGTTGACGAAAGCGAAGCCAACTTTATCGTTCCGCCCGCTTTGCAGGGCGACCAGCAGCTTGAGCAGAAGCTGCGCGAGTTCTGCGACGCCAGCCTGAAGGTCTACGGCGAATTGACCGAGGCGCTGGCGGAAAAGTACGCCACGCCGGAAGGCTTGGTGGACTTCGCCATGCGCGAAGAAATGCTCGTCGAGGGGGAAAGCGGAAAGTTCTCCCTCGACGAGGCTGTTTCCGGCCAGAACGGGCTGACGGCCGACGCATGGCGCGAGCTCGTGCGCAGCGATGCCGACGCCGCCAAGGCCTTCAAGAAGATGACCGTGCGCGCCCGCCGCAAGTCGGCCCGCGAAGCCGCCCGCGCGGTCCTGCCCAACGCGACCGAAACCAAGATCTTCGTAACCGGCAACGCCCGCGCCTGGCGCCACTTCATTGAACTGCGCGGCGACATCCACGCGGAGGCGGAGATCCGGGCACTGGCGTGCGACGTCTGCCGCATCATGAAGAAGGAAGCGCCCAACCTGTTCGGCGACTACGA
>CAZNBU010000648.1:0-1843 GCA_964571035.1 uncultured Planctomycetaceae bacterium
TCCAGTCGAAGGTGATCGGTTCGTTGGCAAAGGGCGTCGGCATGTCGGTCTCCTGAATCAAGTGCTTCGCGACAATAGCAAACGATGGGACGGATGGGACCGATAGGACAGATGGGACCCCATTGTCCTATCAGTCCCATGGGTCCTATCCGTCCTATCTAATCTGCGTTGGCAATGGCGGACTTCAATTCGGCAATCTGCGCCGGCCCTGTGCGGCAGCATCCGCCGATCAGGTTTGCGCCTGCCTTTACCCACTGGGGGGCTAGGGCAGCCAATACCTCGGCGTAGCTGGTTCCCGCAAAACAGTGGCCGTCGGCGTCCCAGTGCTCGCCGCTGTTGGGGTACACTACGATCGGCTTTTCAGTGCCGACCTTCAGGTAGCGTAGGAGTGAGCTGATGTGTTGCGGCGCGGTGCAGTTCACGCCGATGGCTACCACGTTCGGCAAAGGGTCAAGCTCGCGGGCGCAGTCGGCTATGTGCTCGCCGTGGCAGGTGTGCTGGCCGTCCTTGCATGAAAAGCTGATCCAGGCGGGCGTGTCAGCCCAGCGGTTCAGCAGCTTGGCATACACGCGCGCTTCTTCGAGGCTGGGCGTGGTTTCGAAGACGATCAGGTCGGCGTCGCTTTCCGCCAGCACCTCGAATCGTCTTTCGTGAAACGCCAGCAGCGCGCTGGCCGAAATGTCGTAGTTGCCGTGGTACTCGCCGCCGTCGGCTGTGAAGGCTCCGTAGGGGCCGATGGAGGCGGCGACCAATGGCGTTCGGTGTTCGGCGTTCGGTGTTCGGTGTTGTTTCAGGTATGTCTGCCTGGCGTTGGTTGCCAGACTTACGCTTCGGCGCAGTGCTTCCTCAGCTTCGTTTTCGGTGTACCCGGCGTCGGCCATGCCCTGGATGCTTACCTGGTAGCTGGCTGTGATCAGCACGTCGGCGCCGGCTTGCAGGTAGTCGTAGTGCAACTGCTCGATGGCTTCAGGCTGGTTCAGCAGAGCGTTGCCCGACCACAGTGGCCCGTCGATGTTGATGCCGCGGGCCTGCAGCTCGGTGGCCAGCGCGCCGTCCACTACGTGCGCGCGGGCGCGAAACCGCTCGATCAGGTTTTGTGCGGCCTGCATTCCCGTATTGTAGATACCGGCCGGGCGGGCGCACTTAACTCCAGCCTTTCCCGGAGTAATCTGTGCGCCGAAAGGGGGCGGGCATGGCGCGTACTCCGTTGTTTGATTCTGTGCGGCGGGCGTTTCGTGTGGCTTCATTGGCGCGACGCTCAGGCATCCGGCCGGACGATCTGCTGGGCGAGCTTGTATCGCGGCCGCGGCGGCGCTTTCTGCAGGCTGCGGGAGGCGCGGCTACTGTCGGTGCATTGGGCGCAGCCGGTTGCCGCAGCACGTCGGACGGCGGTTGGCGCGAAGGCGAGCCGCGCGTTGTCATCGTCGGTGGCGGCATGGCAGGCCTGAACTGCGCGTGGCAGCTCCACAAAGCCGGCGTGCGGTCCGAGATCTACGAAGCCGCTGACCGCACCGGCGGACGTATGTTCACCAAGAAGGACCTGCTGAACCCCGGGCAGACGTTTGAGCTTGGCGGTTCGTTCATCGACAGCAATCACGCCGACATGCTCGCGCTGGTCAAGGAGTTCGGCGTTGAACTGCTCGACATGAGCGCGGACACGGGCCTGCGCGAATGCGCGTACTACTTCGGCGGGCGCAACTACACCGACCGTGAGGTTCTCGACGCGCTGGCGCCGCACGTCGCGCGCATGGAGAAAGACGCGTCGTGGCTTGAGCGCGATTGGGACAGCCTGCGCAGCGACCGCGTGGTGCGGGAGCTGGACAACACCAGCATCCGCGCGTAC
>CAZNBU010000649.1:0-1840 GCA_964571035.1 uncultured Planctomycetaceae bacterium
AACATTAGGGGACAGACCACGCTTAATTTCTGTCAAGGCTGAAATTTCCCCTCCTGCCCCGCCGCCCACAAGGCCGCGGGGCTTTTTGTCGCCGTCGCGCCAGCGCCGACTTTCCTTTTGGATACTTTGCGAGATGTCTCCAGACTGTTTGCCAAGGTGCAGGTAGTGCAGTAAAGTAAGAAAGTAATGCGATCCTTGCAGGGGAAAGTAATGCTTGCCGTTGCCAAAATTACCGCCAAAGGCCAGACCACCATTCCACAGGGCGTGCGTGCCGCCCTGCATGTCGCGCCAGGCGACCTTATCGCCTGGGAGGTCAGCGCGAACGGCACGGCGACCGTACGCCGCGTGCAACCGCTCGATATCGAATACCTGCGCGCGGTCGAAGGCACGCTGTCGGAATGGTCGGGAAAAGCCGATGAGGAAGCCTACCGTGAGCTTTGATCGCTTCACCGTAGTGCGCGTACCGTTTCCCTTCACCGACCGCAATGCCACCAAGAACCGCCCGGCGCTGGTGCTTTCCGCTGCTGACAGTTTCAATACGCCCACCGGCCATTCCGTGATGGCGATGATCACCTCAGCCAATAACGTCCCGTGGCCGCTCGACTGCCAGATCGCCGACTTGAAGAGTGCCGGCCTGCCGGCACCATCCGTTGTGCGCTTCAAATTGTTCACGCTGGATCATCGACTGGTGCGGGGTGAGTTGGGAGTTCTCGCCATCGGTGACACTCAGTCAGTTGCTGACAGACTCGAACAACTGTTCTCGTAAATCTAGTGGCGCGCCTTGGAGAAGGCTTGCGCGGTGGCCATCCGCGCCTCAACAGTTCGATTTCCACATACACCTCGTCCGTGATCACCCGGGCTCCAAATGGCCCGATCTTCTCAACTCGGTGTATCAACTTTCAATCGGCAGCCCGTATCAACTTACATCCGGCAGTGACATCGATGGCCGGTAGTGGCCGCCCCACTGGCAACCCTTCGCCGCGTGGCCGGTCAACGGGGAGCGGGCAGGTGCCCGCACCCCAGGAGAGCCACAATGAAAATCCGCTATCCGCTGCTGGCCGCGCTGGCCGTGCTGTCGTCATCGGCGGCGTTCGCCTTCCACTGCCCGGCCGACATGAAGAAGATCGACGAGGCGCTGTCGATGAAGCCGGCGCTCAGCGCCGAACAGCTCGCCGAAGTGCAGAAGCTGCGCGCCGAGGGTGAAATGCTCCACCAGGCTGGCAAGCACCAGGAGTCCGTCGATACGCTGGCGAAGGCGATGAAGATGCTCGGCCTCTGAGCGCAGCGCGCCTCCCGCCCGCGCCGCCGCTGGGCGATCGGCCAGCTTGTGCGGGGAGGGCGGGGGCGTTTGCCGGGCGCGGCGCGGCGATGCGCTCCCGGGTGGCGATCCGGCTTATCATTCAGCCCGCACCCAACCCGGACTCTTCTCCCATGCATTTCATGAGCGCTCTTCGCGCCGCGTGGCAGCAGCGCGACAGCTTGCTGTGCGTCGGCCTCGACCCCGATCCGGCCCGCTTTCCCGCCCACCTGCAGGGGCGCCCGGACGCCGTCTTCGAGTTCTGCAAGGCCATCGTCGATGCCACCGCCGATCTGGTCTGCTGCTTCAAGCCGCAGATCGCCTATTTCGCCGCGCAGCGCGCGGAAGACCAGCTCGAAGCCCTGATCGCCCACATCCACGCGCGCCATCCGGGCACCCCGGTGGTGCTCGACGCCAAGCGCGGCGACATCGGCAGCACCGCCGGGCAGTATGCGGTGGAGGCGTTCGAGCGCTACCGGGCGGACGCGATCACGGTCAATCCCTACATGGGGCGCGACTCGGTCGATCCCTACCTGGCCTACC
>CAZNBU010000650.1:0-1835 GCA_964571035.1 uncultured Planctomycetaceae bacterium
CGGGTGATGCAGCTCGACATGATCGGGATGCTGGCGTTCAGCTTCGGCGTCACGGCGCTGGCGTGGCGCGGCAAGCGGCTTTCGCGGGTTGAGGGCATGATCCTGCTGGGCGCGTACACGCTGTACGTCGTGAACCTGTTTTTCGGGTGGGTTTAGGCGTAACGCCTCGCGCGACTGCCGGGTAGTCTGTTTGACTGCCTGCCGGGAAATGCCATGAGAACTGCACGACTCGCCATCGGGGCGCTTGCGCTGTTCGGGGTTGTCTTCGTGATTGCCTGGTCCGTGCTCGCGCAGGGCTGGGACGCGCCTTCGGTGGTTGTTCCGGAAGAACCGGCAACCGAGCTGCTGGTGGAGGCGCCGGCCCCGGAGCCGCTGTCCGCGAGAACGACGCACGAACCCGGCGCGCCGGAAGGCGCCGCCACACTGTCGACGGACGGTGCAGACCAGCGCGAAACAGCCGACGCACCTGAGCCGCAACCGGACGACAAACCGGGTGCCGGAACCGAGAGCGCTGCTGCCAAACCAACCGCGCAGCAACTGCAAGATGCCTTGCTGAAGCGCTGGATTGTCGATTCGAACAAGCTCGGCTCCAACGCCGGCAAGGTGATCTACAAGGCGCCGGACACCAGGCTTGGCGAGGGTTTGTCCAATGCCGTGACGTTCAAGACCATCACCGGCACCGTTACCGGGCAGGTGCTGGACCCCTGGGGCGTGCCCATCAAGGGCGCGTCTGTTTCGAGCATGCATGCGGGCGCACTTACAAGCTCTTCGGCCTACGTGGCCGCCGTAAACGGTCAGTTCAAGCTGCAGGCCGGTGCCGTGACGGACGAGAACGGAATGTTTCGGCTGACCGTAAACGAGATCACATTCGGAGACTCCGACGAAGTCACCATCAAGGCAGTAGCGCACGGGTACTCCTCCAGCGAGCCGCTCAAGGTGAAGCTGGACCCCAAGCAGGCCAGTTCCGGCCATGTCCTGCGGTTGCGCCCCGCCGCGTCGCTTGAGGGTTATGTTGTGGACTCGCGAGGGTCGGCGGTGGCCGGTGTTACGGTCATGCTGGCCGGGCAGGGGGCCGCACCTGCCACGAAAACCGATGCGGCTGGCCGGTTCCGGTTCGACCCTGTGGGCGCAGGCATATACGTCGTCATCGCGAAGGGGCCCGGCGTGAAGCAGGACGGCAACCCGACCGGGATTACCATTGAGCCGGGCACCGCCACGCGCCTGCCAAAGCCTATCACCGTGGACCTCGCGCCGTGCGTGGTGGGTCGGCTGCAGGATCTGAAAGGCAAGGCGCCCGCGCGCAGCGCGATGATTCGCTACGTGGACGACAAGGGAAAGACCAAGACACGCAACGTGAAGGTGGCGTCCGACGGCACCTTCTGGCTGGAGCTGGCAGCCGGCCGGTACGACCTTGAGATCGTCGTCAAAGGCCACGAATCCGCGCGGGTGATCGCGTACGTCACGGACGGGCCCTACGACGTGGGCACCATTACCGTGCCCGCCAGCCAATAGCCGGATTTCCGGTAACACGGCGTGCCGCGGCGCGGTAGTCTCAAACAACAGGATCACAGGAGCTTCTCATGCGTACGTCCGGGTTGATGGCCGGTGTGTTTGCGGTGCTGATTGCCAGCGGGGCAGCCTTCGCCGGCGGATACCTGCTCGGGAAAGAAGAAGGCGCCAGCGCGCCGGCCCCGGTCATGGAGGTCGCACACGAGGACAACAGCAAGCCCGAAACACCCGAACAGCCGCGCGTCGCGCGCGAGCGGAACGAAAAACCCGAAACGCCGGCCGCGCAACCTGAGAAAGAAGAGGTCGCCCCGAAGCCCGCGGACAAG
>CAZNBU010000651.1:0-1832 GCA_964571035.1 uncultured Planctomycetaceae bacterium
ACTGAAAGTCCAGTTCGAGAGGGTCAATCACCGAGCTAACGCCGTGATAGACGGTCACGCCACAGCACAGCACAAAGATGCCGACCGCCGACAGCAGCGCGAACAGGAAGCGCTCGCCGCCATAACCATAGGTGAACATGGCGTCGGGCGCCTTTTCGCTGCGCTTGATGCCGAGAAAGAGCAGCCCCTGGTTGGCGGTGTCCGCCAGCGTGTGCATGGCTTCGCTGAACATCGAGCCCGAGCCCGAGAACACGAAGGCCACAAACTTCAGCACAGTAAGCCCGGCGTTGCAGATCAACGCCGCAAAGACCGCACCCTTTGAGCTGGAATCGCCCGCCATGGGTGCGGAATCTAGCTGACTTGCCTATGAATTGAAGTGTTCAAATGCGTCGCGCGGATCAAACGGCGGGATGCCGCCGGTGTCGAACAACGCGCAGCGAATGCCCGCTGCATGGCACGCGCCCTCGTGCTCGCAAGAGAACCCGCGAAAGTCCGGGTGCCCGCGAGTTTCGTCGCCGCCGAAATCAATGCGAACGGCTTCTTCAATCTGCGCGCAGTCAATGTCGAACGTAGGCATAGCCAAAGGTCTTGGGTGCTGGGTGTTGGGTCTTGGGTCAGTATGGTGAAGATCTGACCCAAGACCAAGCACCCAAGACCCAGCACCGCCTTACAGCATGCTGACGGGGTCTACGTCGATGCTGATCTTGAGCTTCTCCTGCACCTTCACCAGCGGCTTGATGGCTTCGACTACGGCCCGTACTTCGCGGAACCCTTGCGCCTTGATGATCACCTGCCTGCGGTGCTTGCCACGCAGCTTGGCGATCGGCGCCTCAAACGGGCCTGCAACCGCGTGAATCGCGCCTTTGAAGCGCGCGGCGAAATCCTTGGCTGTGTTCGCCACCTTGCCCGATTCTTCTTCGGCTTTGTTCTTGTCCTTCGCCTCCACGGTCACCAGCACAAGCCGGGAAAACGGCGGGTAGCGCGACTCCTCGCGGTGCTGCATTTCGTACTCGGCGAACGCGCGGTAGTCCTGCTTCGCGCCGGTGACGATGGAGATGTGATCCGGCTGAAACGTTTGTACCACCACGGTGCCCGGCTTGCTGCCGCGGCCCGCGCGCCCGGCGACCTGCGTGAGCAGTTGGAACGTGCGCTCGAAGCTGCGGAAATCGCCCAGACCCATACCAACGTCGGCGCTGACGACGCCCACAACCGTGACGTTCGGGAAGTCCAGCCCCTTGGCGATCATCTGCGTGCCGACCAGGATCTGCGTGTCGCCGCTGCGGAAGGCGTCCAGCGTTTCTTCATAGTCCTCGCGCGTCTTCATGGCGTCGCTGTCCATGCGCGCGATCTTGCGGTTCGCGAAGATCACCTGCAGCTCTTCCTCAAGCCGCTCGGTGCCCATGCCTTGCAGCTTGACCGGCCCGCCCATGCAGTACGGGCACTGGCGCGGCAGGTCGGCGGTTTCGAGGCAATAGTGGCAGGTCATCTTCTGCAGGCCGCGATGAAACGACATCGGCACGTCGCAGCGCGGGCACATCATGGCTTGCCCGCAGTTGCCGCAGGAAAGCAGCGTGTGGTAGCCCCGCCGATTCAGGAAAATGATCACCTGCTCGTCGCGTTCCAGGGCCTCGGCGCACGCGCCACGAAGGCGCCGCGAGAAGAAGGTGAACTTGTGCTGCTCGCGGCATTCCTGCGCCATGTCGATGATTTCGACGTTGGCCAGGCCGGCGGTCGGCTCGGCGGGGATCGGGAATCGGGAATCGGGAATCGCCTCAGAGCCGGGCGCTTCTTCCCGATTGCCGATTGCCGACTGCCGATTTCCGACACGCGAC
>CAZNBU010000652.1:0-1825 GCA_964571035.1 uncultured Planctomycetaceae bacterium
GACCTGGGCGTGGACACCAGAGTAGCAGTGCCGATCTACGAGATGCCGGGCGAGGACACCCGCTTCTGGTGCACCATAGGCGTGCGGCCCATGAAGCTGACCGCGGGCTACTCCAAGCGCCCGAAGTGGCGCGCAATGACGGGCCAGCCGGCGGAGTGGGAAGAAGTCCCGGGCCACCAGACAGAGACAGCCACCTGGATCCTGCTAGGCGACGAGTTCGCCGAGATCCAACGCCAGCACAACCTGCCAATGCCCAGAGAAGAACTAAGGGCCATCTGCAACGAACACGCAGAAAAACAAGCAATCATCCGGGCGCTTGAGAACTAAGCAATCCAATCGGTGCGGCAATCCCAGAGGTCAGGGGTGGTTGGGTCCCCGGGGCCAGCCGTGGCGCCCCTCCTCCCCTGACTTGGGACCTGTTTTTACTGACCGCGTTCGTTGCCCTACGACTTTTGGGGTCGTTTGACTTGTCGGCACACTCTTGCCGTTGGGGCCCTTCGCTGGCGCTTCGGGCTCCTGTTCTCTGCTACGCGGCCTCTACCTGCACTTGCTCCTCGGGCGGGAAGAGGCTGGCTTTCACTTCGGTTTCCAGCTTGCGGTACAGGTCGAAGTTCTCCTTGTCCCGCAGGAACTCGAGCGCGTTGTTCTTGCCGTTGCCCAGCCGCGTCTCGCCGTAGCTGAACCAGTTGCCGCTTTTGCTGATCACGCCGATCTGGATGCCGAAGTTCAGCAGATCGTTCAGGTAGCTCACGCCGCGGCCGAAGTAGATCTCCACCTCGCAGCGCTTGAACGGGGGCGCGAGCTTGTTCTTCACCACCGTCACGCGCGCGCCCACGCCGACGCTTTCTTCGCCCTCTTTGATCTGCGCGGTGCGGCGCACCTCGATGCGCTGGCTGGCGAAGAATTTCAGCGCGCGCCCGCCGGTGGTGGTTTCGGGGTTGCCGAACATGACGCCGATCTTTTCGCGCACCTGGTTGATCATCACCAGGCACGTGCGCGAGCGGTTGGCGACCGCGGTCAGCTTGCGCATGGCTTTGCTCATCATGCGCGCGAGCAAGCCGACCTGGGAGTCGCCCATTTCGCCCTCAAGCTCCGCGCGTGGCACCAGCGCTGCCACGCTGTCCACGACGATGATGTCCACGGCGTTGCTGGCGATCAGCGCCTCCGCGATGTCCAGGGCCTGCTCGCCGTAATCCGGCTGGCTGACCCACAGACGATCCATGTCGATGCCGAGTTTGCGGCCGTAGGAAGGATCAAAGGCGTGCTCCGCGTCGATCAGCACGGCGTTGCCGCCGGCCTTCTGCGCCTGCGCGATGGCTTGCAGGGCGATGGTGGTTTTGCCGCTGCTTTCCGGGCCGTAGATTTCGACAATGCGCCCGCGCGGCAGGCCGCCGATGCCGGTGGCGACGTCCACTGCGAGGCTGCCGGTGGAGATGACATCCACCTGTTTGCGCGACTGCTCGCTCATGCGCATGATTGAGCCCTCGCCGAAGCTGCGGGCGATGGCGCCGAGCGCGTTCTGGAGCGCCTTTTCTTTCTCGGCGTTGAGCGGCAGGACCTTGGCTTCTTCCTTTTCTTTCTTTGGCATGACAACTCTCCCCTTGCCGTGCCCCGGCTTCCTGGGGGGCGGGAACGCCCCGCCCCCTTTAGAGGAGGAAGCCATGACACGCGGGAAGGGTAGCCGCCGGGCGCGACAAGGTTTGCGACGCGGGGTGTGTCAGCGACGCGCGCGTTTTTGTCGCCATCCAACAAAGTGGGCTTGGTCGGCGGTTGGGGCACAACCGATTGTGAGGCGGGCGTTGCGGGCGATTTTTCCTGTTCGAAC
>CAZNBU010000653.1:0-1815 GCA_964571035.1 uncultured Planctomycetaceae bacterium
CGATGCAGCCGAGCTTGGCGTGGAAGCCAAGAAGAAAACGCGCACCGTGTTGAATCGGCTGTGGCTGGAGCCGCGTGCCGAACTGGTCGATTACGCCGATCGCGGCGTGGCCATCCACAAGACGCAGCCGGACATTCCCGTCTCAGCACTGTGCTGGGGCATGTCCGTGGCGACGTACCCGTTCTTTGGCAAGGTGGCCGAGCTGGTGGGCCGCCTGTCCGCCATCCAGGGCGACTGCGCAGCCGCCGAAGTGCATCGGCGCATGAGCGAAACCTATGGGGAGCGCGAAGGCACCCGACGCATGACCAACATGGTGATTCAGAGTCAGGCGAGCTGGGGCGCGGTGGAACGGGTCGAGAAAGGCAAGCGGGTCATTCGCCTGCCACAGACGGGCATCGACAACGATGCACTCACGGTTTGGCTGATCGAAGCTGTCGTGCGCTACGCTGGCAAGCCGGTTTCAGTGACCAGTCTGCAGTCGCTGCCCGTGCTGTTCCCGTTCAGCTTGACGCGGCCTTTGGCTTATTTGGTGGCGAACAGCCCGAGCCTCACCCTCCGGTCGGAAGGACCGAGTAACCAGTTTGTCGCGTTGCGAGGCACGATTTGAGAACGGCATGCACTTCGCCTGTTTTGGGTTGACTATGCCAACTTCAAGAATGGGTTATTTGCCAGCTCGTCATTGAATATCGAGCAGGGTTCAAGAAGCAGATAACCATGCAGCTTCCGTGATTTTCTGGGGCCTGTGACTTCGCACGTCCAGATGTTCAGACCACTCGGCTGTTTGCGATGCAATTGCAGTCGCTCGAAACGCTTCTGCACCCACTGCCAATCCTGCAGGTTCTCCTGTTTGGCCAGTTTCCCTACCTGCGGGTGTTCCTGCGCATAGCGCTGGAATACGCCCGGACTGACCAGGTAGGCGGTGTCGCTCACGGTATGCACCAGCGCTTTCGCATCGTTGATGATGAGCCGCCGCGTGGCGATGCCCTGTTTCAGCCACGCTATGAAGTGCTCGCCGGATGGCTGTGTCGTCGAGGATGTGGAGGCCGGCGGCGAAGGCGCAGCGCCGGCCAAGGTCGGCAGGGGCGCATCGGGGAGGCCTGCGGGCACTTCGTCCGGGGCGGTTTCCACATCCTGCTGGATGGTTGGTGAATTCCCCATTCCCACCATCGCCAGCATGTCCTCCATGGCGTCGGGGCTGGCCTGGGCCTTGGGTGGAGGTGCCGATGCGATGCCACTACCTTCCGCTGGCGGAGCGTTTGGGTTCTCCAAAGCGGACGTCGCGCCGTTCGCAGAAAGGGTGGCCCCTGCTTCGACATCTTCACCTGCGGTGGGCTTGTCGATCGTCACCGTCCCGGCAAACGGTGCTGGCCGCTCACCAGATTCCCAGATCAGCGCGGGCGCGAGCCGCAACAGGGTGAACGAGTGGCTCCAGCCGGTGGAACTGGTCACGGTAGCGCGCCAGATCGCTTTGCCGTCTGCTGTCGGCTGCAACATGCCGTGATCCTGCAGCACGTTGAACACGGCGGTGTTGTTCGCAGGAATACCGTCAATGCCCTGGGATAGCAGATGCGCCCGAAGCTTGTCCGAGACCGTCTTGCTGACCAGCCACAAACCATCCTCGGTGAGCCAGCCATCGGAGGCTTCGGGCTGGTTCAGCTTCAACTCCTCCTTGAGCAGGTAGCGCAACCCGTCCAGCAGCTTGCGTTGCAGCGCGTGCTTGGGGGCGGCCATAGCGCGCGCGGGATCGCCTCCCAACTCTTGGGCCACGGAAGCGCGGTCGGCCTGTACGACAAGTTCGCCCAGCACGCCGGCGTG
>CAZNBU010000654.1:0-1801 GCA_964571035.1 uncultured Planctomycetaceae bacterium
TCCGGAGTTCCTATCGTCCTCAGGATGTCACCCAGACGGGTGCTGAAGGACGACGTTGTCAGGTTCGGTTCGTTGCCGCCGTCCATGAGGAAATTGAGCTGCCTCAGGATCAGGTCAAGTCTCGAATCCCGGAAGGCGTTCTGCGGAATCCCGTCCACACCTGCCGATGAAAGACCGACACCCATTCCCTGGCCACCGAAGGCCTGTCCACCCACGCAGCCGTTGTACGGCTCACGCATCTGGCGGACTCGGAACGGACAGAGGCCTCCGCTCGTGAAGCTGCCCGGAGCTCGCTGGTCGCAGCCAACCATGAGGTTTCTGACGTTGGTCGATGTGTCATCGAACCGCAGGAAACCGCCGGTGACGCTCGGTGTCGCGTTGCTATAGGGAGACGAAGCCGCCGGATAGCCCGGCGAAATGACCCGGCCACACCGCTCAGAGTAGGGCGAGAATGCCACGACAGCGCAGACATAGCCGTCGATGCCGGCGCCCAGCTTGCCGAACTGCTGGCTCGGGGCAATGAGCTGGAAACCTTCCGTCGCCACGATGGCGCTGCCGAACGCCGGCTGGACCGTGAATGTTCCAGTGGCTCCGTTGTAGGCAGTCACCACGCGCGATCGCGTCGCATTGCTGGTGCCAGTATTGAATGTCAGCAGGTAGCCAACATAGATACCGTTGGTCGAGCTGAGGCCAACCCCCGTAAAGGTATCGAACGGAGCTGCACCATCACCTGTGCCGACGGTACTGGCAATGGTTGAACCCCAGTTGCCGGCAAATACCCGGATGTTGTTGACCGAACCGCCAATACCGGCTTCGTTATCAACTGCGAAGAGGCGCAGGTCGTCGCCGCCCACCAGCACACCGCGGTTCACCGGATAATCAGCGGTTATCTGCCCCTCTGGGTTGCTGTCGAGAATACCGCCCATGAGGCCGGAGTTGCCCGGAGCCGGACCTTCCTGCGGGCAGAGGCCGGCGCCATTGGTGCTCGGCGCGCTGCCGCCAGCCGCGGTCGGATCCGCCGGGTTGAATCCGGCGATGGCCGAATCCTTGAGGGCGCCGGAGAAGGCGTCGAGCATGGCCAGCGTCACGTCTTCTGTCGCCAGGAAGAATTCACCGCCGCGGATATCCTGATTGCCGCTTGGCACATCCACGCCACAGGCGCGCATCGAGCGGAGCATGTCGAGTACCTGCTGCGTCATGCCGGCTGCGGAAATCGCCTGAATCAGCGGGACCACGTCGTCAATGATGCCGTCGGGCAGAGGGTCACCGTCACCGTCCGGATCGGCCAGCGCGCGCACCAGCGAGGTGCTGCGGGCAATATCTTCGGTATTCGGGACTTTCAGTGTGCCGGTGATCGGCGTGACGCTTTCCGACATGCGGTCGAAGAGCAGCACGATTTCGTTCACAGCCTGCGTCGAGGTCAGGTTCGCAATCGCCTCCACGAACTCGCGCGTGAGTGACTGCTCGAACTGGATGATGCCGGTGGTTCCGCCGCCGACCTGGAGCGGCTGGTCAAGCAGCAGACCCAGGTCGATCATGAGCCGCTGGCCCGAGAGCCACCGGTTGGTACCAGTCGGGTAACCGTTGTTCTGCTTGCAGTTGACACCCGCACAGCTTGAGAAGATCGAGGTCAGCCGGTCGCTGGTGTCGAAGCCGTAACGGGCAATGGTGTTCACCAGTTCCGGAAGGATGTCGAGGGTCCGCTGCGGGACCGCAAGACCGTCACCGCCGCCCGTCGTCCGGTAGCCCGCGGCATCAACCGCAGTGCAGGAACCTGACAGGATGTTGTTGTGGAACCGGG
>CAZNBU010000655.1:0-1795 GCA_964571035.1 uncultured Planctomycetaceae bacterium
GCGCCGGATCGCGACGGTGACGATCTGTGCGCCGCTCGCCTCGACGGCGTCGCGGGTCTGTTCGAAGTCGCGGTATTTGCCGGTGCCGACCAGCAGACGCGACGTGAACGTGCGCTGACCGATCGTCAATGCGTCGGAAGTGTTCATGAGCTTGCTCGGAGTACGGGACGGAGGGCGGGAGTCGGAGGGAGGAGGTTCAGCCGCCGCCCACCGCGGCGACGATCTCGAGCCGGTCGCCGGGCAGCAGGGCCTGCTGTTCGTGCCGGCTGCGCGGCACGATCTCGCCGTTGCGCTCGATGGCGATTCGGCGCCCGGCAAGCCCGAGCTCCGCGATCAACGCGGCAACCGTGGCCGGATCCGGCAGCGGACGGGATTCTCCGTTGACGACAATCGTTTCCATGCCGAAATTGTCTCACGCGGCGCGCGACAGGATCGCGCCGAGCCCGGAGCCTGCCGCTATAATCGCCCCGGCACGCGGGTGTATCTCAATGGTAGAGAAACTGCTTCCCAAGCAGAAGACGAGGGTTCGATTCCCTTCACCCGCTCCACATCGATGTTCCACTGACGTCCACCGAGCGCCAGGGAGCGTCGTAAGTTGTTGACAGGATTGATGATTCACCATGAATTTCAGTCCACTGACGTCCAGCGACATCCACCGACTACCGGTACAAAACGGTACAAAAATCGGTACAAAATAATGCGGGGACCCCGAATCCGCATTGTTGCTGGAGGAGCCGGGGGTAGGCAGGAACCATGAAACCCAACTCGCCTTCGCGGGAGTTGGACAGATGCTTACTGATCTCATGGCCCGGCAAGCCAAAGCCACCGGCAAGCCCTACACGCTCGCCGATTTCGACGGTCTCTTCCTGTACGTGTCAGCCATCGGCAGCAAGGTGTGGCACTACCGCTACTCCTGGCTCGGCAAGCGTGCGCGCATCACCATTGGCGGCTATCCGGCGATTTCCCTGAAAGAGGCCCGCGTGCTGCGCGACGAAGCCCGCGCGCTGCTCGCCAAAGGCATCAATCCGCAGGCGGATCGCAAGCGCCAGCAGCACGTCGTGATGCTGGCGGACGAGCACACCTTCATGGCGGTCTACGAGCGGTGGCTCGCGCATCGCAGTCTCTATCTCGGAGTCGGCCCCGAAGACCAGGTGGTGCAGTCCGATGCCTGGACGGCGGCGGTTGCCTATGCCGCGCTGTTGCACGACTAGAAATTGATGCCCACGATTTGTTCGCCTATCCAGCGAAACGCGTGTGGGCGGTAGCACCAGACAAGATGTGTCCCATGCCACTCCCGTCGTGGACGCTGATTCGTATCGCCAGTGTTGCTCATGAGAGAAGTGCTCATTCCTGGGCAGCCAACATAGTTAATTTCGACTCAAGCCGGCGTCGAGTGCATCAGCTTGAGCGGCGAAATCACTGGGGCGCTGCTTCCGGAAATTCTCCAGGTTCCTGAGCTTCCAGCGCAGTGCGGGCAACTGCGCCGTGTGCCCGCATTGCAGCAGCGACCAGTCCGGTTGTGCGCGTGCCAGTCCGCTCAGAAACCGTTTGTGCGCCGGACTCAACAGACGCGGCAATTCGTGTCGCAGGCGGACGCGGGTCTCAAGCAGCGCCTCAAGGGAGCAGGCGACCTCGGTCAATCCGACGAAAGCTCGTTCATACTCGCTGGTGATGTCCTTGTCGTTGCCGAACAGCACTTCGTGGGGTGGACGGTTGTGCCCGGCCAGATAGATCACGAAACACTCGACCATGCCACCGGTGATTTCGCCAGACTTGAAGAGTTGCCACACATCGA
>CAZNBU010000656.1:0-1780 GCA_964571035.1 uncultured Planctomycetaceae bacterium
CACCGGCCTCGCCTGGGCATACGGGTTGACCGGACCACGCCAGGCCCACCACTACGTGGACCCTGACTCTTTTGAGGTGGCGAAATCGACCGACGCCTACACCCACCCGCAGCCGCACGCCTGCTTCATCCAGGGCATCCGCGACGACCTCGTCGGCGACGGCGGCATCATGGACCTGTGGACCCGCGAAGCCCGCCTGTTCAAGTACGGCAGCGGCACCGGCACCAACTTCAGCAACCTGCGAGGCGACGGCGAGCCTTTGAGCGGCGGCGGCCAGAGCAGCGGGCTGATGAGCTTCCTGCGAGTGGGCGACCGCGCCGCGGGCGCGATCAAGTCCGGCGGCACCACTCGCCGCGCAGCCAAGATGGTCTGCCTTGATCTTGACCACCCGGACATCGAGCAGTTCATCAATTGGAAAGTGAACGAAGAAGCCAAGGCCAAGATCCTGATCGACGCCGGCCTGGCAGCCGACTTCAATGGCGAGGCCTACACCACGGTAAGCGGCCAGAACAGCAACAACTCGGTGCGCGTGCCGAGCGACTTCGTCGATTCCGTGCGCGCCGATGGCGACTGGCACCTGCGCTGGCGCACCGACCGCAACCACATCAGCAAGACACTGAAAGCGCGCGAACTGTGGGAGCAGATCGCCAGCGCCGCATGGAACTGCGCCGACCCCGGCGTGCAGTACGACACCGTGATCAACGACTGGCACACCTGCCCGCAGGACGGCCGCATTAACGCGTCTAACCCGTGCAGTGAATACATGTTCCTGGACGACACGGCATGCAACCTGGCTTCGCTGAACCTGATCAAGTTCTTTGACCAGAAGAAGGCCGAGTTCGATGTCGAAGCCATCAAGCACGCCACGCGCCTGTGGACGATCACGCTGGAAATCAGCGTGCTGATGGCCCAGTTCCCCAGCGAGGAAATCGCACGCAAGTCGTACGAGTTCCGCACCCTCGGCCTCGGCTATGCCAACATGGGCACCTGCCTGATGCTAAGCGGCATCCCCTACGACAGCAAGCGGGCCACAGCCATCTGCGGCGCGGTCACGTCGGTAATGACCGGCGAAAGCTACGCGGCATCGGCTGAGATGGCGGGCGGCCTGGGGCCGTTCCCGCGCTATAAAGCGAATGCCAAAGACATGCTGCGCGTGATGCGCAACCACCGCCGCGCGGCCTACAACGCGCCTTCGACCGAGTACGAAGACCTGCGCGTCAAGCCGGTCGGCGTCAACCCGGAGTTCTGCCCGGACTACCTGCTGACCGCGTCCCGCGACGCGTGGGACCGCGCGCTCGACCTAGGCAAGAAGCACGGGTACCGCAACGCGCAGACCACGGTGATCGCGCCGACGGGCACCATCGGACTGCTGATGGACTGCGACACGACCGGGATTGAGCCCGACTTCGCGCTGGTGAAGTTCAAGAAGCTCGCCGGCGGCGGATACTTCAAGATCATCAACCAGTCGGTTGAGCCGGCGCTGCGCAACCTCGGCTACGCCGATCACGAGCGCAAGGCGATCATCGACTACGTTGTAGGCACGCTCACACTTAAGGGCGCGCCGATCATCAACGACGCCGCGTTGCGCGCCAAAGGCCTGACCGAAGCCGACATCAGCCGCATCGAGCTTGCGCTTCAGGGCGCGCTGGAACTCAGCTTCGCGGTCAACCCGTGGACGCTGGGCGACGACGCCATGCAGCGCCTCGGGTTCAAGAAGGAAGAATACAGTAGGCCGAGCGATCCCCATTGAAGTATCAAGGACAAACGACATGCGCGAAGG
>CAZNBU010000657.1:0-1773 GCA_964571035.1 uncultured Planctomycetaceae bacterium
GGCCTTCAGTTCCTCGTCGGCTTTGTCGCCGACCTCGGTGCCCTTGAACCCTTTGCCCAGAGTCTCCAGCGCGCGCACGGTTTCGTGGTAGCGCTTGGCTTCCTTGGTGCTGGTGACCTTGTCCTGCAGCTTGGTCGCCGTTTCGTCCACCCGCCCGATGATGAAGTCGGCGTCCGCGACAACCGCTTCGTCGTCGGCC
The DNA here is from genome assembly GCA_964571035.1 of uncultured Planctomycetaceae bacterium. GTDB lineage: Bacteria > Planctomycetota > UBA8742 > UBA2392 > UBA2392 > JADJRK01. Next base: position 200 of record CAZNBU010000657.1, read on the forward strand.
TTGCGCTCCTTCATCTTCGCGGCTTCTTCCTTCGCCTTGGCGTAGGCGCCGTCAACGAAGTTCTGCGCGGCTTTTTCCAGCCCCGGCGCAACGTCCAGCTTGCCCAGCCCGGGGTACTTGATGCGCGCCAACTGGTTGCTGACCGCAGCCTCGTACCCGTGCTTGCCTTCAAACGCCAGCTTGCCGTCCGGGCCGATCACCATCGCGTGCGGCAGCCCGCTCCAGCCTTCGCGGTAACCGCCGAAGTCTGAGCCGGTGTACGGCACCGGCACGGTGTTGCTTCGCGCAGCCATGAACTTCTCAACTTCCTCGCGCGAATGCCCCTGCGCGTACACCAGGAAGATGTGAAGCCCGGCGTCTTTCTTGGAATTGTAAAGAGCTTGAAGTGAAGGCAACGCCTTCACACAGGGCCCTCAGTTGATCCCCCAGAACTTGATCAGCACCACGTCGCCCTTGCACTGCTCGAACGTGGTGGCTTCCGGGGCATTGATACAGTCTTTCGCGTCAAACGCCGGTGCGTCTTCGCCGACCTTGCGGTCCTGGGCGAACAACGCCGGCGTCAACGCCAGCACTAGCGCCATCAAACAGAGTCTCATCGCGTCTCCTCCAGTATCCTAAGCCGCCTATCATAGGTAGACGTGCGGCCAACCCGCTTACAGCAGCAATTCTCGGGGCCTCGTACGGGCGACCCTTGGGTCGCCCGCCTTCACCCTGAAACCCACGGGCGTCAGTGTATCATCCGCCCCCGACAAGGTTAACGCCCATGCCCTTAGTCACGGTGAGTCAGTTGAGCATGCACTACGGCGGCCCGGACCTGCTCCGGGGCGTCTCGCTCGACATTGACCCCGGCGCCAAGATCGGCCTGATCGGCCAGAACGGCACAGGCAAATCGACCCTGCTCAAGATCATAGCCGGCGAGGTCGAGCCCACCGACGGCCAGGTATTCCGCCAGAAGAACCTGCGCCTCGCCTACCAGGCGCAGGAATTGAAAGCGCCCCCCGGCGCGACCGCGATCTCGGAGATGCGGCTGGTATTCGCCGAAGACGTCGCCCGCGAGCAGCGCCTGCAACGCCTCGAAGAACGCATGGCCCGCGGCGAAGACGTACTGGCCGAGTACGAGCGCCTGCAGCACGAGCACGAATCCGCGGGCGGGTACAACGTCAACATGCGCATTGAGCAGGTGCTGACCGGCCTCGGTTTGCCGCGCGCCGCATGGAATCAGCCGATCGAAACCTTCAGCGGCGGCGAGCGCAACATCATCGCGCTGGCCCGCATCGTGCTGATGGAGCCCGAGCTGATGCTGCTCGACGAGCCCTCCAACCACCTCGACATGGAGGGCATCGAGTGGTTCATCCGCTTCCTGCGCCGCACCAAAGCGGCTGTGCTGATGGTGACCCACAACCGCCACCTGCTGGACGCGACCGCGGGCGAAATCTGGGAGCTGAAGTCGCGAAGGATCACGCGCTGGACCGGCGGCTACACCGACTTCGCCCGCCAGAAGGAAGAGGCGCTCGCGTTGCAGGAGCGCCAGTACAAGGTGCAGCAGCGGCTGATCAAACGCATCGAGTTTCAGG
>CAZNBU010000658.1:0-627 GCA_964571035.1 uncultured Planctomycetaceae bacterium
CTCTTGTTTTCTGGGTTGAAGGCTTTGCCTATGCCGCGCCGAGCAAATGCTGGCGGCGGCGGCCCCTTCTGGCTCGGCCGGCGAAGACTGGGCGCTTGCCCTTCTTCTGTGGCAGCCTGCCCTTGGCGTGCTGCTCGGCTGCGTACTCCTGGTGGAACGGGTGGTCGGATACCGCCTCGAGCTTTTCGCCCGTGAACTTCTGGATCTCGCCCAGCTTCTCCAGCTCCTCCGACGAGCACAGCGTCAGCGCGATGCCAGCCGCGCCCGCGCGGGCCGTGCGGCCGATGCGGTGCACGTGGTTTTCGGCCACGTCGGCGACGTCGTAGTTGATCACGTGGGTGATGCCGTCCACGTCGATGCCGCGCGCCATGATGTCGGTCGCCACCAGCACTTCGATGTCACCCTTGGCGAACGCACCCAGCGTGCGCTGCCGGGCGCCCTGAGACTTGTTCGAGTGGATCGCAGCCGCACCCACACCCTGCCGGTTGAGCTGCTTCACGATGCGGTCCGCGCGGTGCTTCGTGCGCGCGAACACCAGCACGCTCTGGGCGGCTGGGTCGTTCAGCAGGCGCGACAGCAGCGCGGTCTTGCTGCCCTGGTCGACGAACATCACGCGCTGCTCGATGC
>CAZNBU010000658.1:637-1770 GCA_964571035.1 uncultured Planctomycetaceae bacterium
GCGCTCCGCTTTCGGCAGCGTCGCCACTTCGACGCGGGCGGCGTCGCGCAGCATGCTGTTGGCTAGCTCGGTGACCGCCTTGGGCATGGTCGCCGAGAAGAACAGCGTCTGCCGCTGCGACGGCACGCGCGCCACGATACGCTTGACGTCGGGCGCGAACCCCATGTCGAGCATGCGGTCGGCTTCGTCGAGCACCAGCACCTCGACGGCGTCGAGATGCACGTGGCGCTGCTGCATCAGGTCGAGCAGGCGGCCGGGTGTCGCCACCAGCACGTCCACGCCGCGGCGCAGTGCCTTGACCTGGTTGCCCTGCCCCACGCCGCCCAGCACGACGGCGGAGTAAACCCGCATGTGGCGCGAGTAGGCGCGAAGGCTTGCATCCACCTGCAAAGCCAGTTCGCGAGTCGGTGTCACGATCAGCGCGCGCGGCGCACCGGGGGCGGGCTTGCGGCCGCCGCCCTTGTGCAGGCGCTGGATGATCGGGATGGTAAAGGCAGCCGTCTTGCCGGTGCCCGTCGGGGCGATGGCAAGCACATCCCGGCCCGAGAGGGCATGCGGGAGAGCGGATTGCTGCACGGGGGTTGGTTGCGTGTAGCCCTCTTCACTGAGGGCACGCAGGATTCGCCTGTCTATCGACAGGTCTTCAAAACTAACGGTCATTCAATTGACTTTCATTGCCCGTGATCGACGGCGGCAATGTTCTCGTTGGCATGCGCCGGAGTTGTCCGGAGCCGAGAGCTGACGCAGAAGGTCAACGGTGGGAACTAACGCAGCCCGAACAATGGGCTGCACAATCTATCGCCATCATAACGATCCAAGGTGTCAACGATAGTCCCGGATAGCGGAAGCACACGTCCGATAATCTCGATCCTCGCTTCCAGGCATTGATCAGCCCACCTTGATAACGGTCGCCATGGCGGTGTCGCCGGCTGCGCAGCCCGTGAACAGGCCGTGGCCTCCGCCTGCTTCTGCGAGTTCCTCGATCAGCTCTATGATCACCCGTAGCCCCGTTGGACCTTGCGGGTGGCCGTAGATGAGCGGGCTTCCGTTGTTGTTGAACTGCTCGAGCTTCAGCCCGTTCTGCTTGGCGAAGTAGACGTCGTTTACGGCGAACGGGTTGTGGGTCTTGATCG
>CAZNBU010000659.1:0-1761 GCA_964571035.1 uncultured Planctomycetaceae bacterium
CCCATTCGGCGGTGTAGTTCGGCTATCTCCTCTCGCATCTGCGTTGCTTCGAGTCGGAGTTGTTCCTGTCGTTCAGCGTCCTGCATCTGGTGGAACACTTGTTTAGAGAGTTGCCGCTGCTGCCTTCGATGAAGCTTGATCTGTTCCTCTGCGTTCAAGTCCTTCGCAACAAGCGCTGAGATCAGAGACAACGGCCAACAGCAAAACAGACCGACGACAAGATGCGCGAACACACTCCAACCGCGGTGCCCTTTATTGCTGACAAGCACTGCAGAAAAGATACCGAACAAGAGGTTCAGCACACCTACTCCGACGTAGAAGTAACCTGGTGCTGCGTAGTCGTGCGCGGCTTGCAATAAGATCAACATCAGTAACCCCGTCACCTGGGCAAGATGCTATCAAGATATGCCGACGTCCTTCAACTTTCGGGCACTCGGAGCAGATGGCCCCATGTTCGGCTTGGTTGAGTCGGCGCGGGTTGCGACGACCTCCGCAGCCGTGTGGCCGTGGGCGGCCCAGTGTAGCTTGTTCTGAATGACCGCGAAGAACTGCTTGCTGGCGTCGTGGTTTGGGTCGTAGTCGATGCTCGTTGCATAGATATCCAGCACCTTTTTCCAGAACACCCGCTCGCTGGAGCGGATGCGGGCCAGCAGCTCCTCGAAGTAGCGCCCGCCGCCCGCGCGCTTGAAGCGGTCGTCGTCGAGTGTGAACCCCTTGACCAGGTGCTCGCGAAGCCGGTTGGTCGCCCAGATGCGGAACTGCGTGCCCCGGTGCGACTTCACCCGGTACCCGACCGAGATGATGACGTCGAGGTTGTAGTGCTTGAGCGTGCGCCGAACCTGCCGATTGCCCTCGGCCTGAACTTGTAAGTAATCCTTACAAGTTGCCTCCTCAGTGAGTTCGCCCTCCTCGTAGACGTTTCGGATGTGCAGCGTGATGTTCTGGGGTGTTGTCTGGAACAACTCCGCCATGGATGCCTGTGTCAGCCAAACGGTCTCCCCTTCCATTCGCACTTCGATGCGGGTGTTGCCGTCTTCCGTCTGGTACAGCAGGAACTCGCCGGGGTCCGGCTGTTTGGGTGCCATGCTGGCCATGCCTGGACTCTATCAAGCGTGGCGACAGGTTTTCTACTCGGCGCTTGGTAGCGTCTTAGGTCGCGTAGCGCAGGCACCTTGCCTGCCGGGCGCCTGCGCTACGGGGCTCTCTCCGCGTACCTTTTTGTCGCGTTGCCCGCTAGACTGACGGGTCGCGATGGCTGGTACTCGTCCAAATTTGCGGGAGATCCTTCCTCCGGAGCTTGCGCGCACCTTTGGTGTGGATCGGGGCGGTGCCGGGGCTATTCCTACCGGCATTGATGTCTTGGACGCTGAGCTTCGGGGCGGGTTCCCTCGCGCCGCCGTTACCGAAATCATCAGCGATCACGGCCACGGTGGCGACTGGCTTGCCATGCGCGTGCTGGCCCACTGCGGCGGCGATTGCGCGGTGCTGGATTCCGACGAAAGTTTTTTCCCCCCCGGCGCGGCCTCGGCCGGCGTTGACCTCTCCCGTCTTCTGATCGTGCGCGAAAAAAACGTGGCGCAGGCCCGCTGGGCGCTGGAGCGGCTGGTGCGCGAGCCCCGGCTGATCGCGACCTTGGCGTGGGCGGAGGGGTTGTCCGACACTCTGCTGCGCCGCCTGCAACTGGCCGCCGAGCGTTCCGGCCAGTCGCTGATCCTGCTGCGGCGCGAAGCCCGGGGCGCGACCTGGGGCGCCCTGCGCCTG
>CAZNBU010000660.1:0-1713 GCA_964571035.1 uncultured Planctomycetaceae bacterium
CATCTTCCGCAAGGGGTTCCAGAGCGACATCGAGATGATCAAGTTCCTCTATGAGGAAGGTGAGCCTGAGGGGAACTGATTTTCCACGAAGGACACGAAGTTCACTAAGAACTACTTTGGGCGCCGCTTTGCGGCGCCTTTTCTTCGTGGTCTTCGTGCCCTTCGTGGATCAACGCTTTTGCATTTGCGGCCGCTGATCTAGTTTGCCTGCGTGCTCAAGGCGCTGATCATCAAGGCTACCGGCATTGCCGGCATCATTGCGTGCCTGGTGCTGCTGGACGCGCCCGCAAGCTGGGCGGCCGCCGGCGCTGTGCTGCTGGTGCTGCTTGGCGTGATTTCGTGGGCGGTGTTCAACGTCAACAGCTCGGTGTGGGCGCCGACGCTCTGGCGGGCGCCGGTGCCGGACAAGCAGGTCGCGCTGACCTTTGACGACGGCCCCGATCCCGCTTTCACGCCGCAGGTCCTGGACATGCTGAAGGGCAAGGGCGTGAAAGCCGCCTTCTTCTGCGTCGGCGAGCGCGTGCGCGCGCACCCGGAGCTGGCCAGGCGCATCCACGACGAGGGGCATGTCCTAGGCAACCACAGCGACTCGCACGCGATGTGGATCAACTTTGGCCTGCACGGGCGGCTGCAAAGTGAGATCGCCGCCGCCAACGACGCGATCCGGCAAGCGGCGGGTGTACGCCCACAGCTATACCGCGCGCCACACGGGTTCAAGAACCCGGCGCTGGGCGACGTGCTGCGAAGCGAGGGGATGGTAGCGATCGGGTGGCAGGTGCGCGGGTTCGACGCCGTGGTCAGCGACGCCGCCCGCATCGCCCAGCGTATCGTGGACCAAGCCAAGCCCGGCGGCGTGATCCTGCTGCACGATGGCGCCGGGCTGCAAGGCAGCGAACACAGGCAAGCCACGCTGGAGGCCCTGCCGGTAGTGATCGACGGCCTGCGGGCACGGGGGATGGAGATTGTGCGGGTTGACGAACTGCTGGCGGTAGCGGCATATAGCAGCCAAGGAGACAACCGTTGAGCGGGTTTCAGATCGTGACCGGTGATGCTTGGGACAGCGAGCGTCAGGCCCTGGTCCGCATTGGTATTCGGCATCAGGGAAGGTTCGTCGCGGTTTGCGAAGGGTTCGGGCCTTGGCCCGCGGACTCGTTCGCGCTCGTTGCCCTAAACGAGGCTACCGGCGCGGTTCGCCACCTGTCCGTGCTAGGCGTTCAACCGATTGAAGAGTATGATCAGGTAGCTTTTGGAGTGCGCATGCCGCCCGGAGTTTGGGTGCTTCAGGCGCACAGTGCTGCCACCGGACAGGTAGTGGCATCCAGAAAGATCGTGCAGTCATGAACGACAAGCCAAAACACCACGAGCCCGAAGACGACATCGACGTCGTGGACGTGTGGCACTACTCCACGCGCGACGGGAAGATGGTACTCGTTCGTTCGTACCAGACCCGATGGACCAATCTGGAGCCCGGTGACCCACTTCCGAAGCTGGAGCCACCCTCAACAGGCTCGCGCAAGGCATCGTAAGGTGCCGGATTTTTGGCAACGCCCGCCCGCTGTGGCGGGCGTTATAGTTCCAGCGAAGGAGTGACGTGATGCGCTATCTCGTTTCGCTGGGCCTGATTGCAGCGCTGTCCTGCGCCGCCATCGCGCAGGACGCACCCGCTGAAAAGGATGCGGCTAAGCCCGCCGACAAGAAGGCCGAAAAAGAAGA
>CAZNBU010000661.1:0-1694 GCA_964571035.1 uncultured Planctomycetaceae bacterium
TCAAGGGGGCCAAGGTCTTCAACCTTTGCCGCTACTATTCCTACCAGCGGCTTGGCTACTACGTCAGCCTGCTGGCTGAAGCGCGCGGCCACCGGCCCATGCCCGACATCGCAACCACGCTGAATCTGCGCAACCGCAGCATGCCGCGCGCCATGGTCAACGAGCTTGAAGAGGAGATGGGGCGCGCGCTCAAACCGCTTAAGGGCGACGACTTCGTGCTCAGCATCTACTTCGGGCGCAACATGGCCGCGCGCTACAAGCGGCTTGCGCTTATGCTGTTCAACCTGTTCCCGGCGCCGTTCCTGCGCGCCGAGTTCAAGCGTGTCGAGGGCGAGTGGGAGATGTCGTACATCGGCACGATCAGCTTCATCGAAGTGCCGGAGACCCACCACGAGTTTGTGGTGCAGAGCGCGACTGAGTACCTCAACAAGCGCCACCAGAAGCCGCGTCGCAGCAAGGCGCGCTTCGACCTTGCCGTGCTGTACGATGAAACCGCCGAGCACCGCCCGTCCAATGAACGCGCCATCAAGCGTTTTATTGACGCAGCGTGGGACCTGGGCATCAGCGGCGAGGTGATCGACAAGAACGACTATGGCCGTCTGGCCGAGTTCGACGCGCTGTGGATCCGTGAGACCACGGCGGTCGAGCATCACACGTACCGCTTCTCGCGCCGCGCGCACAACCTTGGGCTGGTGGTGGTGGACGATCCCATCAGCATCCTGCGCTGCACCAACAAGGTCTACCTCGCGGAGCTGCTGAGCCACGCGGGCGTGCCGTCGCCCAAGACGGTGATCGTGCACGAGGACAACGTCGATGACGTCGCCCGCGAGTTGGGCTTTCCCTGCGTGCTCAAGCGCCCCGACGGGTGTTTCAGCCAGGGTGTAGTCCGCGCCGGCAGCGAGGAAGAGCTGCGCGGGGTCATCGACGCGATGCTGAAGGAAAGCGACCTCGTGATCGCCCAGGAGTGGATGCCCACCGAGTACGACTGGCGCGTCGGCGTGCTGGACGGCCGCGCGCTGTACGCCTGCCGCTACCACATGGCCAGCAAGCACTGGCAGATCGCCAAGCACGGCGATGGCGAAACCAGCTTCGGCAAGGTTGACACGCTGGCGGTCGAGGAGTGCCCGCAGGAAGTCATCAAGGTGGCGGTGAAAGCCGCGAACCTGATCGGCCAGGGGCTGTACGGCGTAGATCTGAAAGAAGCCAACGGCAAGCCGCACGTGATTGAGGTAAACGACAATCCCAACCTCGACGCGGGGTACGAAGACGCGGTGCTGAAGGACGAGTTGTGGAGAAGGATCGCGGGGTCGTTTCTGCGGCGGATTGAGGCAACTCGCAACGGGGTGAAATGAACGATTTTGGATTTTCGATTTTGGATTTTGGATTGGAACAGCGTTCGGTGTTCGGTGTTCGGTGTTCGGTGTTGGAGGACGCTCGTTGTCGAATGCAGAACTTCGAACATCGAACTCCGAACACATTCGGGATTCAATCCAAAATCCAAAATCCAAAATCCAAAATCACCGCCGGAGGCGAGCAATGACGCTGCACCTCTGGCAAGGCTACGGCATCGAGCTTGAGTACATGATCGTGGACCGCGCGACGCTGGGTGTGCGGCCGATCAGCGACGCGCTGCTGAAAGCCGTCGGCGGCGTGATGGGCGACATTGAACGCGACGCCGCCGGCTGGTCGAACGA
>CAZNBU010000662.1:0-1693 GCA_964571035.1 uncultured Planctomycetaceae bacterium
CCGATCACCATGATCTTGGGGCGGTCGGACGGGTGGACCTCAGTTTCTTCCTCATAGGTGGAGTAGTAGTAGGGCGTGCGGGCTTCGAACTCTGCGGCGCAGGTGTCCACGAGCTTGTAGACCGGGTTGACGCCCAGCTCTTTGCGATGGGCGCGCACCTTGAGCTCGGTGGTGTTGAACATGGCGGCAAGCTGCGCATCGCTGTAGCCCTGGCGTTTGGCTTCGCGCATGAGCTCGGCGTCAACACGCTCCAGCACGCGTACAGCCCGCAGATCTCGCTCGAACTCCAGCAGCTGCGAGAAGTTGTCGATGAACCACGGGTCGATGCCGCTGAACTGGTTGATCTCGGTGGGGGTGACGCCCGCGCGCAGCGCCTTGCGAATGGTGAAGATGCGCTCCACGCCCGGCGTGATCAAACCCTTCTTCATCTCCTGGCGCGAAATCTTGCGGGTGTCGCGCGCTTCCTTCATGTCGGCGCCGAAGCCCGCGCGGCCGGTTTCGAGGCTGCGCATTGCCTTCTGGATCGCCTCTTTGAAGGTGCGGCCGATGCTCATCGCTTCGCCGACCGATTTCATCTGCGTGGTGAGCACCGGGTTCGCGCCGGGAAACTTTTCGAACGCCCAGCGCGGCGTTTTGACCACGACGTAGTCAATGCTCGGTTCAAAGCTTGCCGGTGTCGCCTTGGTGATGTCGTTCTTCAGCTCGTCCAGCGTGTACCCGACAGCCAGCTTGGCCGCGAACTTCGCGATCGGGAACCCGGTCGCTTTGCTCGCCAGCGCCGAGCTGCGCGAGACGCGCGGGTTCATCTCGATGACGATGCGACGGCCGGTGCGGGGATCGACGGCGAACTGCACGTTGGAGCCGCCGGTCTCGACGCCGATCTCGCGCATGATCGCCTTCGCGTCGTCGCGCATGAGCTGGTACTCCTTGTCGGTCAGCGTCAGCGCGGGCGCGACGGTGATGCTGTCGCCGGTGTGCACGCCCATCGGGTCGAGATTTTCGATGCTGCAGATGACGACAAAGTTGTCCTTCTTGTCGCGCATCACCTCCAGCTCGAACTCTTTCCACCCCGCCAGGTACTCCTCGATCAGCACTTCGCTGGTCGGCGACGCTGCGAGGCCCTTGCGGCAGATCTCCTCGTACTCTTCTTTGTTGAAGGCAATGCCGCCGCCGGTGCCGCCCATGGTGAATCCGGGGCGGATCACAGCCGGCAGGCCAACGTTGTCCAGCGCGGCCTGGCACTCAAGCCAGGTGTGCGCGACGGCGCTGTTGGGTAACCCGATGCCGATCTTCTGCATGGCTTGTTTGAAGGCGCCGCGGTCTTCGGCTTTGTGGATGGCTTCGGCTTTGGCGCCAATCATCTCGACGTTGAACTTGTCGAGCACGCCGTGCTTGGCGAGCGCCATGGCGGTGTTGAGCGCGGTCTGACCGCCCAGCGTCGGCAGCAGCACGTCGGGGCGTTCCTTTTCGATGATCTTGGCGCAGAACTCCCACGTGACCGGCTCAACGTAGGTGCGGTCCGCCATCTCCGGATCGGTCATGATCGTGGCGGGGTTGCTGTTCACCAGCACGACCTCGTAGCCTTCTTCGCGTAGCGCCTTGCAGGCTTGTGTGCCGGAATAATCGAACTCGCAGGCTTGGCCGATGATGATGGGGCCGGAGCCGATGATCATGATCTTCTTGATGTCGTCGC
>CAZNBU010000663.1:0-1691 GCA_964571035.1 uncultured Planctomycetaceae bacterium
TGCAGCATGTGGATCGGCTAGGCAACCTGGTGTTGCTGGAGGGAAGCATCAACAGTGCGTGCAACAACCACGCGGTGGAGTCGAAAATTTCGCACCCGAACCTCTACCTGTTGTCGTCAGTGAGTGCGGTGAAGGCAGTGGCGGCCGCGTGTGCGGACAACTCCCGGTTCAGCAAGTCACGCCTGGTGGCACGATCCAGGAGCCTGTCGGACCTGGTGGTGAAGTATTGGCCGATTCGGCGGGTGGTGGCGCAGCGTTGATAGACTATGGTGCATATGTATATATGGCCAAAGAGGCCATCATGCAAGTCGCCAAATGGGGAAATTCGCTGGCCGTCCGGCTGCCTGCTGCCGTGGTCCAGGCGCTGGAGCTGAAGGAGGGCGAGGAGATCGAGCTGCACGTCGTGGGCGAGCGCACGCTGGAGGTCGCCCGCAAGGCGCAGCCCGTGGAGCTGCTCGCCCGCCTGCGCCGGCTGAGGGGCAGGTTGCCGGCAGATTTCCGCTTCGACCGGCTCGACGCGAATGAAGAGGACCGGAACTCCTGATGCGTCCGGTCTTCTTCGACACCAACGTCGTTCTCTATCTGTTGTCGGCCGACGAGCACAAGGCCGATGCGGCCGAAGCGTTGCTCGCGCAGGGCGGCTGGGTCAGCGTTCAGGTGCTCAATGAGGCGGCATCGGTCTGCCGGCGCAAGCTGAAGCTGCCCTGGCCCGAGGTGCACGAACTGCTCGCGGCGGTCAAGGCGTGCTGCGAGGTGGTGCCCTTGTCGCTTGCCGCGCACGAACGCGCCCTGCATCTGGCCGAGCGCTACCAGTTGTCGCTCTACGACGCGCTCATCTGCGCGTCGGCGCAAGAGGTCGAGGCGGAAGTGCTGTTCACCGAGGACCTGCAAGATGGGCTGGCCCTGGGCCAGATGCGGGTGCGTAATCCCTTTGTTTGAGCGTTCAGGGTGCTGGCTTTCTGTTCCCCGAGGACGTGACGGAACACATCGGCAGCCATTGTGACTCCAGCGTCGGCAAAGGCAACGTTCACCCGGATTCCCGTTTTATCAAACTACTTATATAATTGAACGTATGAAAACGCTGCGCTTCGTTGGTTCTAGCCTGGACGATCTGAAGAACTTCCCGGCGGAGGCTCGCCGGGAAGCGGGCTTCGAACTGGATGCGGTGCAGCGAGGCCTGATGCCTTCCGACTTCAAGCCGATGCTGGCGGTAGGGGCGGGCGCGTACGAGATCAGGGTGAGAGTGCTGGGCGAGTGGCGGATCATCTACGTCGCCAAGTTCGAGCGTGCGGTATATGTGCTGCACGCGTTCCAGAAGAAGACGCAGAAAACGCGCAAGGAAGACATCGAGCTGGCGGCCCGCCGTTATAGGCTTGTGGAGGAGTGAAGCGTGATGAAGACCGAAGCAATCGTTGAGTCCTCGGGCAATGTGTTTGCGGACTTGGGCTTTTCGCCGGAAGAGGCCACGCTGCTGGCAATGCGCGCCGAGTTGATGGCGCACCTGCGCGAAACCATCGCCCGCAATGGCTGGACACAGGCCCAGGCGGCGCAGCATCTGGGCGTGGGCCAGTCCAGGGTATCGGACCTGGTGCGCGGCAAGTACGACAAGTTCAGCCTCGACATGCTGGTGACGCTTGCGACTCGCGCTGGAGGGCGTGTGGAGCTGGCGGTGTGCTGACCCGTATCGAAGC
>CAZNBU010000664.1:0-1689 GCA_964571035.1 uncultured Planctomycetaceae bacterium
TCTACCGGCGCAGTCGATCCCGCATTCAACGTCGACGTCGGCGGCACAAGCGACATCAACAGCATTGCCCTGGCCGGGGGCAAGCTCTACTTCGGCGGCAATTTCACCGAGATCAGCGGGCAGCCACGTTCAAGGATTGCGGCTGTGGACCCGGTAACCGGCGCGGTAGATCCATGGAATCCGGGGGCGTCGGGCACGGTGCAGCGCCTTCGCGCCTATGGCGGACGGCTTTACGTGGTTGGCAGCTACTCGACCATCGCAGGGCAAACGCGTCACTCGGTGGCCTCCTTTGACCTTGCGACCGGCAACATCACGTCGTGGGCCCCCAATCCCGACGGTACGACGCTTGGGATAGCGTATGACGGAACCTGGCTATACCTGGCCGGTTCGTTCGCCAACGTCGGCGGCGTTCCTACCGGCAGGATCTGCCAGATCTCCCCAAACTCGAACACTCCAAGCTCATGGACAATGGACAACCCGGACGGCCTGGTGCGCCAGTTGGTGGCGGCCGGCGGCATGGTCTACGCCGGCGGACACTTCACCATGGTGGGTTCGCAGACGCGCACCCGCGTTGCCGCCTACAATACGACCTCGCAGACGCTGACCGGTTGGGCGCCGACCGTCGATGGTCCGATCTATTCCATGACCGCGCTCGGCTCGACCATCTACCTCGGTGGTCAGTTCACGCAGGTTCAGGGCCAGCCCCGTGCCGGGGCCGCCGCGCTTGACGGGGTGACAGCCGCGCTGACGGGGTGGGACCCGGCGCCGGCTGCCAATGTCTGGGACCTGGCGCAAGACGGCAGCTTCGTGGCGATGGCGGGTGACTTCAACGGCGGCCTTGGCGGGATGCCCCGCAATCGCGTCGCCGCGACGGACTTGAGCGGGGCGATTCTGCCGTGGGCGCCCGATGTCAACGGCACGGTCTATGCGCTTGCTGCCTCGGGTTCAAAGATCTATCTGGGCGGCACGTTCAACCAGGTCAACGGCCAGCCGCGCAACAGCGTCGCCGCGGTTCACCCGGCGTCCGGCGCGCTGGACCCTTTCGACCCGAACGTGGTCGGCGGTGTACGCACGCTGGCGCTTGACGGGCCAGATCTGCATATCGGCGGGACGTTCACCTCGGTAGGCGGGGCGTCGCGTTCGTGCCTTGCTACAGTCGACGCGCAATCCGGCGCGCTCGGCAGCATGAACACCGGGTTCGCGAGCACGATATACAAAGTGGTTGCAGACCAGGGGTTGCTGTACGTGGGCGGCGACTTCGACTCCTTCGGCACCAGCAGCGCTGGGATGGTCATTACGAACTCCGGCAGCGGCGGGCTGCTCAGTGGCTTGCCCGAGATCGGCGAGCGCATCCAGACCGCTATCGCCGACGGCGCCGGGGGGTTCTTCATTGTTGAGAACCGCCCGCTCGCGCCATTGGCTGAGCGCTACCGGATTCGCCGCATCCACTCCAGCGGCTCGTACGATCCGAACTTTCTGGTTGCCGCAGACGGGGCGATCAACGCGCTGGTCCTTCAAGGCACAAAGCTGTTTGCCGGCGGCGACTTCGTCACCATCGGCGGGCAGTCGAGGTTGCGCCTGGCGCGGATTGACGCTGACGCGATTGCCGTAACCTACGGGGACGTTGAGTCGACAACTTTTACGTCGAATGGTCCGGTGTACGCCATGGCGTCCGACGGCACGGCGTTG
>CAZNBU010000665.1:0-1675 GCA_964571035.1 uncultured Planctomycetaceae bacterium
ATAAGGTACGGACTTTCGGGGCCGGTAATGTCGTTGTTAGGGATTGATACCGTGCATGAAAAGCTTCCCACCCCTCCCGGATTGATCGTCACTGCAATGGTTGCGCTCTGGGCCGGCGGAACAGGTGATGCCGGCGTGAGGGCTCCGTAAGTTGGGGCGGCGTTCGTGGGAGTGCCTTGGGTGATTGCGGCCCCGACCTGCAGGTTCTGCATCGCGCCCAAATTCTGCACCTCAAGGGTCAAAGTAGGCGCAGGTGTGCTGGGGACGGTCCCCAGGTTGACCGTGCCCCCGCTCGGTACCGAGATCGCGTTACGGCGAACGTTGATCTCCGGGTCGCCCGGCGGAGTTGGTTCAGTAATCGTCAATGTGCACATCGAGGCATTGACATCGCCAAAGTCCGCCCCGGCGAACGTATCGAGAAACGTCAACGTCCACGTGCCGTTTGCAGCTGCGCCGACGAGGTTGAAAGTCGTATCCATGCTGGTGGCAGTGCCGACGGCATCGACAGAGCGCCAGTCGCCCGTTGGAATGATTTCCACGGCTGACGCGGTAGCTGCTGCGTCGGTCCAGATGCTTGACGTCCCCGCATCGTCGAATGTGTACAACCGATGCGTTCCCGTGGTGGTTGAAGTCAAAGCGCCGAAGTGGCTGTCATCGCCATAAGTGCCGCCGCCGACAAGCTGGAACAGTGACATCGAAGTCATGTTCGGTGCCTGCAGTGACAAGTTGACGTCACCCATCCAATCGTGCCAGATTGCAATTGAAACCCGGATGCTCACCACTTGGGTACCGCTGATCCCGGTTACGTTGAATGTTACCGCCCTGGTGGAGTTGGCAGCGTCCAGCGTGCCGCCTCCGGTTCCCGTGACCGGAACCCCGGATTGCGCCATCAGTGCCGGCGAAATCAGCCCAGCAAGCAGAATCAATGCGATGATCGACCTGAACATAGCCTCTCCCACGACAGAGCGGTTGCAGTGCTTTCACAGCTTGCTCGACGTCGAAACCGCAAAAAGACGACGCAAGCTACGAGTCGCGGGGAGGAGCTAGACCGCGCTCAGCGGTCCGCGCATGAATGTTCTTGGTTCAAGACGCATGCGAAGGCTGGTCAACACACGTTGAGCCAGCACAACGATCCCCACGATCGCGGTCACATCTTACCTGGTACTGCGGACTGTTTGCAACGGTGAATCCAGAAGTGAGAACCGGGAGGCCGCTTTAGCCTCCCGGTTTCTTGTGCAATCCAGCTTGACCTTATGCCTTCCTGCGACGCACGACGGCTGCCCCACCAAGGGCCGCCAACGCGAGAATCGCCAACAGCGGCAGCGAACCGTTGCCGCCGGAGCAACTCCCGCCGTCGTCATCCGAGTCGGAGCTGGGCGCGGCGTTGACCTGGATGTCGAAGGTCTGCACCGCGTCCGGTGTCACGCCGTTGCTGGCTGTGATTGAAACGGTGACCGTGGTCTTCTCGTCCGACTTCGTCGGTGTGCCGGAAAGGATCCCCGTGCCCGCGTTGAACGTCAGCCACCCCGGCAGGGCGCTGGTCACCGACACCGTCGGGGCAGGAGTACCGGTTGCAACTACGGTGTACGAGTAGACGTTCCCGGGCGTCACGGAGGTCACGGGTGTGCTGGTGATCGACGGTGCGACGCCAACCACTTCGATCTCAACGGCGATG
>CAZNBU010000666.1:0-1667 GCA_964571035.1 uncultured Planctomycetaceae bacterium
GCCATCGGGAAGAAAAGCACCGTCTCGCGGTACTTGTGCTGCATGCCCGGCACTACTTCGCCGTCTTCGTGCGGCACGTTCAGGCTCTTCTGGCCAGCCGGGTGCGGGTTCAGGCTGTACTGGATGCGCTTGACTTCAGGCGCAAGCTCGGCGGGTGATGCGCCGCGTTTGATCATGCCGCGCATAAGTTCGAAATCCTCCTGGCGCAGCATGCCCTGCTGCGGGAAGGTCAGTTGGTACATCGGGTCATCGGGGACATCGTCCCAGTCGATCAGCTCTTCCAGTACGTAGTTGTTGACGCGAAACGGCAGCACTGTTGCCACGGTCTTCATCGCGAGACGCTGCTCATCGCTGAGCTTCTGCAACTGGGGAATGGCGTCCAATTGCTGGCGGCTGAAGACCTTGAAGGGACGGTCCTGGACCATGCTTTCTCCTTTCATACGGGGCCGGCAGACACGCGAACTAAGGCTCGAGGTGTAATTGCCTTGCCAGCCGAGGCTTACGATTGTCTAGGGCGGCCGATGCAGTCTAAGCGTTGCTTCCGACCGTACGTCAGGGCCGCCGTGCGCGGCCATATGCGTAGTCCAACAAGGTTAACGCTAAAGCCGGTCCAACGCAAGGGGTAAACCACAAGTTGTGGTAACTAAACGACTTGCGACAGGCCTCACAGGCTCAGCGCCAGCCACATCTTGACGCGTCAAGATTCGCTGTCGCGCGGTCGAATTTGCCTCGTCGCTTTTCATGCGAGCACGCATTCGGCAAGATGCCGGCATGAACGACGCTCGCCCTTCGACAAGCTCAGGGCGCCGTGAGGAACTCGAACGGCGCGTGCCCGACGTGCATATCAACCTGAATATCCGAGGCATGAAGCCGTCGGCGACCGTTGCCATCAACGAGCGCTGCAACGCGCTGCTGAAAGAAGGCCGCGAGATCTACAAGCTGGGTCTGGGGCAGTCGCCGTTTCCGGTGCCCGGGCCGGTCGTTGAAGAGCTGAAAGCCAACGCCTGGCAGAAGGACTACCTGCCCGTCAAAGGGCTGCGCCTGCTGCGTGAAGCCGTCGCCGACTATCACCGGCGCGGCGAAGGCGTGTCGGCGATGGCTGACGACGTGTTGATCGGCCCCGGCAGCAAAGAGCTGATGTTCCTGCTGCAACTGGTTTACTACGGCGACATCGTGATCCCAACGCCGGCCTGGGTCAGCTACGCGCCGCAGGCTCGCATCATCGGCCGCAACGTGGAGTTCCTGCCGACTTCGTCAGAAAACCGCTGGCTGATGAGCGGCAAGCAGCTTGCCGAGCATTGCGCGGATGACCCGGAGCGCCCGCGCGTGGTGGTGCTGAACTACCCCAGCAATCCCACCGGCGCGACGTATTCAGCCGACCAGTTGCGCGAGATCGCCCAGGTCGCGGAGCAGCACCGGCTGGTGATTCTTTCGGACGAAATCTACGGCGAGCTGCACCACGAAGGCAAGCACGTCAGCATCGCGCGCTACTACCCGCACGGCACGATCATCAGCTCCGGGCTGTCCAAATGGTGCGGCGCGGGCGGTTGGCGGCTCGGCACGTTCACGTTCCCGCGCCCTCTGCGCTGGCTGCTGGACGCGATGTCGAGCGTAGCCAGCGAGACGTATACCAGCACCAGCGCGCCGATTCAATACGCCGCGGTGCG
>CAZNBU010000667.1:0-1651 GCA_964571035.1 uncultured Planctomycetaceae bacterium
AGCCCTTCTTGCGGGCCTTGAAGCGACGGTGCACCCACAGGTACTGCGCGGGGTACTGGCGTACTACGCGGTAAGCGGCGTCGCGGTAGTCGCGCATGACCTGCATGGGGTCGGCGTCTGCGGGGTACGTGTGCAGCTCGGGCTCGATGTTCCGAAACGCGAACCGGTCGCCGTCGCGAATACAGAAGTGGTAGTACAGGTTGCCGCCGCCGCGCAGCAGAATGCGGGCGAAGTCGGCTTGCCAGGTGCACGGCACGCCGAAGAAGGTTTCCACGGGCGCGAAGTCCCCGCCGTTCTGGTCGATCAGCGTGCCGCACTTGCGGCGTTCCTTGATCACGCGCAGGTACCCGCGCGCGCCTTCGTTCGAGTGCACGACGTCGTTCCCCAGCGCAATGCGCGCGCGGGTCAGCCAATGGTCCAGCAGCGGCGGGCGCACCGGCTTGGCGATCAGGATCGGCGTGACGTGGTCCGGATCTTCCCCGATGGCGAACGTGGCGATCTCGAAGTTGCCGATGTGCGCCGTGAGGTTGAAACCGGGCTTATCCTCTTTGAACCATGCGCGGAAAGCGTGCTCCGGCGGGTAGCCGGTGTAGACGCTGCTTGGCTGCCGTGGCGTGAAGTACCGGGGGATCAGCAGGTAATCGACGAACTGGTAGACGGCGTGCCGAAAGCTCAATCGCGCGATCCGGGTGCGCTCCGCCTGCGGCTTCTCGGGAAGACACAGGTCCACGTTGCGCAGCGCGTAACCGCGCAGCTTGGGCATAAGCGCCCACCCCAGCGACGCGATGCGCCGCGCCCACCAGTACGCCCAGCGCGGCCCGAACACGGCCAGCCAGAAGGCGCACCAGCGCATGGCCAGCTCAACCGGCACCCTGACGACGGCGCGGTCCAGTGCGTGCTTGCGCTTGGGTTTCTTTGATTTCTCCACTATTTCGCCAGTGCCGCCGCGATTGCCTCGCGCAGCTCTTTCTCGCCTTTGGTGATCGTGAACTCTACGCGCAACTCCAGGATCGGCAGGCCAGACTCGATCCTGTCCGCAATCGCCCGCAGCTTTACCGCGTCCTTCTGTGTGCAGAGCGCCAGCGTAGCGCCGGCCTCCTTGGCTGCCCGCAGGAACGGGTCGATCTGCGTACGGAACACTTCCTCATTGAATGCCTGGTGATCGTCCAGTTGCAACACCCCCACCGCGCTGACCTTGGCGCCTAGCGCCTCCAGCGTGCGGCGGAAGCCCAGCGGGTTGCCGATGCCGCAGAACGGCGCCACGACCGCGTCCCGGAGTATGTCCAGCGACTCCGATGTTCCATCGGCAATGCGCACCATCCCGACCGGGTGGTGCGCCGCGTGCGCGGTGCCGCCGAACAGACCTTTGCAGCGCACCGTGTCTTCCAGATCCTGCAGCCGCTGAGGCGTCGCCACATCCGCGCGCGAAAAAATCGCGAACCCGGCGCGGCGCACATTGCGGAGCGGCTCGCGCAGCAACCCGCGCGGAAGCATGCGGCCGTACCCGAACGGGTTCAGTGAATCAAACAGCAGGATGTCGAGATCGCGCTTCAGCCGCACGTGGCTGAACCCGTCGTCGAGTACAACGACATCCGCGCCCTCAGTGGCGGCGCGTCTCGCTGCGGCGACGCGATCCGGGTCCTGGATGTGC
>CAZNBU010000668.1:0-1649 GCA_964571035.1 uncultured Planctomycetaceae bacterium
TCGGCGAGGCGCTGCGGGAGCATGCGGTCGAGCGCGAAGGCTGCGCGCTCGCGGGTGCCTTCGCCGAGGACGCGGTGCATCCATTGGGCGACCTCGTCGCGGGAAAGTGTCGGGTAGAAGCTGACCAGCAGCGCGACCTGCTCGCCACTTACCACCCGCTTTGTGACTTCACCCGAAACATTGAAAATCACCTCGCCACTCACACGGTCGCCGTCGAACAACATGCTGCCGGTGCGCTCCAGCACCGGCTTGCCACCCGCGAGCACGGTCAAGCGCACATCCATCCAGAGGCCCTCAACGGCGCCGATCCACGCCTCTTCCACCGTCAGCGGGGTCTGGGCCGGCAGCGGCGCTGTGCAGGTGTGCCCCAGTGCCGCAGCGACCGTTTGAACATCGACGCCCGGCGACGGGTGCATGCTGCCAGCCAGAATCAGGGCGGGCGCTTCCACCTGCCCGCCACCGGCAAGGCCCACGCGGAAACCGCCCTCTCGCGGCGCGATTGCGTCAACCGGGCAACCGGTGCCCAGTTCGCCGCCAAGGCGGGAAAACTCGCCCAGCATCGCGTCGCGAACCGCAGTCCCGCCGCCCTGCGCCACGACGTGGCCGTAGTGCTCGGCATCGGTCAACGCGACGCCGATCGCGCTGAACCAATCTTGCAACGGCAACGCGTTTAGCGCGTCGCTGGCAAACCGCGCATAGCGGCCGTGAAAGCGAGAGACGTCGATCTCGCGGTTGCTGACGGGCGCAGCGCCCGAGCCGGACGCCAGAAAGCGCGCGCAAGGCTCGTCGCCGGGTTCAAGGATGAGCACCGAGCGATTGCGCCGGGCGGCTTCAATGCCAGCCGTCAAACCGGCGAGGCCCGCGCCGATAACGACAACGTCGCGGGTGATCTCAGACATGGACTCAGGCGCCGAAGACTTTGCGCAGGTCGAGAATCAGCAACGAACCGCGTGTCAGGTAGACCGCGATCATGGCGGCATACACCCCCAGCGCGATCAGCGATGCCGTCAGGCCCTGGTTGATCTTGAGCTTGCCCGACATGGTCTTTTCAAAGATCGGAAAGACGATGCCGAACCCCACGGCAAACAGGGTCCCGACGTAGAACGGGGTGGCTGTCTGCGAGTTGATTGACTTGTCCTGCAGGATGCCGAACCCGTACAGCAGCACCCAGACGATGACCAACCCGATGTTGATCAGCCCAACGTAGTAGGTGATGGAATTGGATTCCTTTGCCGCCACGTTCAGCCCCCCTGTCGGTGCGGCAGCGGGTATCGGTAGATTCCCTGCTGCCCGGGGGCTTCTTCTACCCCCACGGTGATCGCGTGCAAGTGACGATACTCGTCCCGCTCGACCAAAGCATCATATAACCTTCTCGCTAAATAGGTTGCGAGAAGTTCGGTTGACGTGTTCGGCAGATCGAGCAGCAGCACATCCTGCTTTGCGATGCTGAATTTGCTGCCGTCAGTATGGCGGACGTGGACCTGCTCATCGTCCTGTGTGATTGTCAGCACCTCGGCCCGGGCGGCAAAGAGCGTCTTGTGATCCAGCCCGTCGCACAGCTCGCGGAACACCGGCTTGAAGGTGATGTAGTCCAGCACGTACCCAGCCGGGCCGAGATCGCCCTCCACTTCCACCCAGGCCCAGTAGTT
>CAZNBU010000669.1:0-1639 GCA_964571035.1 uncultured Planctomycetaceae bacterium
ACGCCGGTGTTGACCCAGCCAAGTCGTGGGTGCCGGTGCGCCCCGGCCCGCACTATATGATTGGCGGTTTGGCGGCTGACCTGGACGGCGCCACCAGCATCGAAGGCCTGCTCGCGATCGGCGAAGTAAGCAGCACGGGCCTGCACGGCGCCAACCGGCTTGCCAGCAACAGCTTGCTGGAAGGTCTGGTCTGCGGCGAACGCGCCGGCGTGCTGGCGGGCAAACGCGGCGCCAACGACGGCAAGCACCCGGCATTGTCGGGCGAGCGCCCGATGCGGAACACGCGGCGCATCGACACGTGGGACATGATCAACTCGGTCAAGGGCGCAATGTGGCGCTGGATGGGCGTGGAGCGCGACGAGCGCGGCATGCAGGAACTGCTGCGCCAGTTGAAGGGGTGGCAGCGCATGGTGGGAGAGCAGGAGCGCCGCTACCCAACCGAATGGCAGTTGGAGAACATGCTGATCGTGGCGATTGCAATGACCGAAAGCGCGCTGGCGCGCCGCGAATCGCGAGGCGTGCACTACCGCACCGATTGCCCCAACCACGAACCCGCGCTGGCAAGCAAGCACACTCGAATTGAGAGAGGGCAAGCGACGCTGTGAGCAGGAGCCCGAAGCGCCAGCGAAGGGCCGCATCGAGGATGTGCATCAAGTTTTGCGTGAGGGCGGCGCCTGGCCATAGGGTTCCTGCTGAAACACACTTCCCGGCTTCCGCTTTTTCCACTGGCGGATGTCTCGCTGGATGCGTTCAGCATCGTGCTGCGCAATCGAGTGAACCCGCGTCGCACGAATCGCTAGCCAAACCAGCACAGCAAACACAGCCCCCGCAGGCATGAAGCAGACAGCCTGCTCGTCAGACGGTTTGAAGATGAACGCAAGCACGACTGTCGCCACAATGACCGCAGCCGCGGCGACCGCATAGCGAAGCGAACGCCCGGACACCGACTTCACACGTGCCTCAGCGTGCTGAAGCTCCGCGCTAAGCTTCGCGTTTAGTTCGTCCCATGTTTCCAGTGTAAGTTCGTTCATCAGGCCTCGGGCCGCGCATGGCCGTAGGGTTGGTTTGGCAATAGCTTCTCAACTGCTCTTCGTTCTCGATTCAGAACCGCGAGCTTTTGTCCGGATGCTGCAACCGTCTTGTAGCCCATCGCCGAGATACCACCGCCGATCAAGACCACTGGGAGTGCCCAGAACACAATCCAGCCGGTCAATGCCCAAGTCACGCCCATGATCACGGCGGTGAGTACCAAGCCGCCAAGCAGAGCCAACGGTGCCATTCGTTTTGCCCGGTTCAGGGCGGCGGTGGTTGCACCAATCTCCGTATCGATGCGCTCAAGCTGCTCCTGCGGCGATCGGTGTACGACTGACTTAGCCGGTTTTGTCGGTCGAGCTTTCATGAAGCAGGTCCCTGATGAGTTCCAGATGCCGCCCAAGCGCGCCACGCCCCGCCAGCAATCGCTGCTGCCCGGCTTGGCCGAGTTGGCGGCGTGCGTCTTCATCATTCAACAAACGGGTGAGTTCGCGCTCCAGTTCGTTCGCGTTCTGTACTTCCAGCGCGCCGTGGCACTCCTTGAGTTCGCGGACGGTGGCTTTGAAGTTGTGGGTGTTCGGCCCGAACAAAGGGGGTTTGCCGAGCG
>CAZNBU010000670.1:0-1625 GCA_964571035.1 uncultured Planctomycetaceae bacterium
CCGCTACCGCATGATCCTGGAAGCCGCTGCGCTGTGCATTGAGCCGCTGTTCCAGGTGGGCCACGTGCGGCAGGCCGAAACCTGGGCGACCAGCCTGAAAGCCAACAACCCGCGCAACCCGATTCACCACTTCGTGCTGGCGACCGCCTATTACAACGACGGCCAGTTCGACAAGGCGCGTGATTCGTATGCCGCCTTTCTGAAAGAAAGCTCGATCGCGCAGGACAAGAACCGCCGCGACACCGCGCGCACCCGCCAGCGCGAGTGCGAGGCGAAACTGTTGCGATCAGGCTCTGCGGGCGAGGGCTCGGGCCGATAACGCGCGCGGTTTGACCCCCCATTGCCCGCTGCTATCTTCACGCGCATGGATAAGGTCGTCATGGCCTACTCCGGCGGTCTGGATACGACCGCCGCGTTGCACTGGCTGAAGCGCGTACGCGGCCTGAAAGTGGTCGCGCTTGCGCTCAACATCGGCCAGGGGGGCGACTTCGACGACGTGGGCGAGCGCGCGATCGAAGCCGGCGCCGATGCCGTCCACGCGATTGACCGCCGCCGCACCTTCGTCAAGCAATACTGCTTCAAGGCGTTGAAGGCGGGCGCGCGCTACGAGGGCTCATACTACCTGTCCGCGGCGCTGTCGCGCCCGTTGATCGCCACCGAGATGGTGTCGTTGGCGCGAGAGGAAGGCGCGCGCTATGTCGCTCACGGCGCGCCGCCCAAGGGCAACGACCAGTTTCGCTTCGAATGCGCCGTGGCTGCGCTGGATCCGCAGATCGAATGCATCGCCCCCATGCGCGAATGGGGCCTGAACACACGCGGGGACGTGCTCGGCTACATGAAGCAGCACGGTTTGCCGACCGGCGGCGGAGTCGAGACCAGCCACTCGTCCGACCGCAACCTCTGGGGGGCGCGCATCAGCGCCGGCGAGCTGGAAGACCCGGGCGTGCCCGCGCCCGAGTCGGTGTTCCAGATCACCGCGGACCCGCGCACCGCGCCCGACGAGCCGGAAGAAGTCGAGATCAAGTTCCAGCAGGGCGAGCCGGTCGCGCTGAACGGCAAGCGGCAGCAACCGGTCGAGCTGGTCGAGGAGTTGCAACAGATTGCCGGGCGCCATGGCATCGGCCGCTTCGACACCGTGGAGGACCGCATTCTCGGGTTCAAGAGCCGCGAGGTGTACGAGGCGCCGGCGGCGCACGTGCTGCACGTCGCGCACGACGAGCTGGAGAAGCTGACGCTCGACGCCGAGATGATGGAGTTGAAGCCGCTTCTGAGCGCTAGCTACGCACGGCTGGTGTATGACAGCCAGTGGTTCACGAAGCTGCGCGAGTGCCTCGACGCGTTCTTCCGTGAGAGCCAGCACTATGTTTCCGGCACGGTGCGCGTGCAGTTGCACAAGGGTTCGATTCACCTGTTGGGCCGCAGCAGCGAGTACAGCATTTACGACCGCGGCGCCTCGCGCAGGAACGCGCAGGGGGATATTCCAGCCACCAGCGTCGCGGGCTACCTTGAGTTGCGCCGGCTGAACCAGATGACGCATGCGTTCAAGCAGCGGCCGAAGCTGTAGGGTCGGGAGTCGGCAGTCGGCAGTCGGCAGTCGGCAGTCGGCAGTCGGCAGTCGGCAGTCG
>CAZNBU010000671.1:0-1608 GCA_964571035.1 uncultured Planctomycetaceae bacterium
CTGGTAGCACGGACTCACCAACGAATGGGTACGACTTGCCGGACCTGGGCCGCCCCGTGCTGGTGCCAAGTAGCACGGACTCACCAACGAATGGGTACGACTTGCCCTTCAGTGTGTGGCGGAACATCCGCGGGTTTGTACCCTTTGCGCGCACTCGGGAGCATGCATGGCTTTCGGCCGCAGGATCAGCCGCGCACAACTGGAACGCTACGCCGGCAAGACGCTGGTGGAGGTCGCCGAGAAGAACCCGGCTGTGCTGAACCTCGGGGCGACACGGCGCAACGTTTCGCTGGTCTATCTCGACATCTGGGGCTTCACCGAAGTCACCAACTACGCCTCGCCGCAGGCGGTGATCGACCTGCTGTGCGACTACTTCTCGCGCATGACCAACGTGATTCGCGGAAACCGCGGGTTCGTGGACAAGTTCTTCGGCGACGCGATCTTCTCCATCTTCGGCGCGCCGGTTGACGACCCGGCGCACGCGCTCAATGCGTCAAAGGCAACTGTATCCGCACTGCGCGAGACGCTGAAACTGGCTGCCGAGTGGCACGTGCAGGGGTTTGGCAAGATCGCGCAGAGCATCGGCGTGGTGACCGGCCCAGCCATCGTCGGCAACATCGGCACGCCCGAGCGCGCGATGTACACCGCCGTCGGCGAAGCGGTCACACTGACCGTGCAGTTGCAGCAGGCCTCGCGGCTTTACCGGGCGCCGATCATCATCTCGCGCGAGACCAACGCGGCGGTGAAGAAAGACATGCTCACGCGCGAGCTGGATATCATCAAGATTCACGGCACCGACCGCACGACTTCGATCTTTGAGCTGGTCGGCGCCCACGGCGACGTGCCCAACAACGTGCAGATGTACGTGGACGTGTTTGAGCGCGGGCTGCGCGCGTTCCGGATGCGCGACTGGGATCGCGCCGAGAAACGCTTCCAGGATGCCGACAAGATCGCGGGCGACGACGGGCCCTCGCGCCTCTACATGCGCCGCTGTCAGCTTTACCGCAAGCATCCCCCACCCGCGGACTGGGATCTCGTGCACGCGCACACCGTACGGATGAACCAGACCGGCCAATGACACACCCACTGCCGATCACAACGCCATTGCCCCGGGGGCTGCGCGGGCTCAACACCGGGATAGCCGCCTTCATCGTAGGGTTGAAGCTTGTGCTGCCCGGCGGCGGGCTGTTCCGCTACGCGGTGGCGCCCGTGCTGCTGGCTGGTGTGCTGCTGATCGGGCTGGCGGTTGGCGCGTTCCTGCTGACCAAAGACCTGCTGGTGGACTGGCTGACCAGTCTGGACTTCGCGCCCTGGCTTTCGTGGGTCGGCGGCATTTTGGCGTTTGTGCTGGCGGTGGTGATCGCCTACCTGCTGTTCACGCCGGTGATGACGCTGTTCGGCCCGCTGTTCATGGACCCGATCTGCGAGCGCGTGCACCTGCGCTATTCCGGGCGCGAGCTGATTGGCGCTCGCTCGGCGCAGGGGTTTATCAAGCGGCAGTTGTACGCGGTGGTGCAGTCGATCAAATGGCTGTTCGTGACGCTGCTGATCGAGATCCCGCTGGCGTTGTTCGCGCTGCTGAGGGGCGTGGGCGCGTTCGTGGCGGTG
>CAZNBU010000672.1:0-1606 GCA_964571035.1 uncultured Planctomycetaceae bacterium
CTTCGATCTCTTTGAGGATCGCCTTCAGGCGCTCCTCGAACTCGCCGCGGAACTTGGTGCCAGCCATCAGCGCGCCGAGGTCAAGCGCGAGCACTCGCTTGTTCTTCAACCCTTCAGGCACGTCGTTCTCGACAATGCGGCGGGCGAGGCCTTCGACGATCGCGGTCTTGCCGACGCCGGGCTCGCCGATCAGGACCGGGTTGTTCTTGGTGCGGCGCGAGAGCACTTGCAGCACGCGGCGGATCTCGTCGTTGCGCCCGATCACGGGGTCGAGCTTGCCGCTGCGGGCTTCCTGCGTCAGGTCGCGGGTGTACTTCTCAAGCGCCTGGAACTTTCCCTCGGCGTCGGGCGTGTCCACCTTGGCAGAACCGCGCACGTCCTTGATCGCCGCGAGCACCGACTTGCGGTCAGCGCCGGCGTCCTTGAAGACGCGGGCCGCGGGTGTCTTTCCGTGGTCGAGCAGAGCAAGCAGGATGTGGTCAGCCGAGACGTACTCGTCCTTGAGCTTGTCCGCTTCGTCGAACGCCTTCTGAAGCACGGTGTTGAAGTCGTTGGAGGCGTACTGCTGCCCGCCGCTGACTTTGGGCAGCTTCCCCAGCGCGGCCTGCAACTGATCGGCAACGTGCCCGGCGTTGGCGCCAAGCTTCTGCATCAGAGGGCGCAGGACGCCGTCCTCCTGCTGCAACAGCGCCAGCATCAGGTGCTCGATCTCCAGCGCCTGGTGCTCGCCCTTGCGGGCGATGTCGAGCGCGGCTTGCACCGCCTCCTGGGTTTTGACTGTCAGCTTGTCGAGTCGCATGGTTGCCTCCGTGAAGGCCAACGCCGGAGACGCCCAGCCTGGGCGGGAGGTATGGGGGCAGCAACCTCGTCGCTTGCCGGACGCCCCCGGCGCTGACCTTCGTGTGTAAGTATGCAACACTCATGCCAAGCCGCATTCTGCCCGGTTTTTGCGCCATTATGACAGCCAACGACGCGTTACCGGCGAATTGCACAGCGGTTGTGTCAATTTGGCTGGCAGGTCTTTTGGTTTGTGCTTTGGGCGCGGGTGGTTCACAATCGCCCCTCCGCCCGGATTGGGATGCAAACTGCAATGATCGGATGTAGAAGTGTACTTGTTCGGTATGGAATAGTTCGGATCGGACGCATTTGAGGCCGGCGCCTCAAAGCTCCGCCGATTCAGGAGGCACACATGCGATTGCTGTTCTTGCTGCTTGCTGCCACTGCGCTCTGCGGAGCGCTTGCCGCGCAGGGCACCGTGCTGGCTGTCTATGTCAACACCACCAACCTTCACGAAATCAACCCCGCGACGGGCGCGACGGTTTCGTCAACGCCGCTCAGTGTTTCTGCGGGCACGATCATCGGGTGCAGCGGCATGGCGCAGGACCCGACCACCGGGATCATCTATGTGGCGGTGCGCGCGACGGCGACGCAGACCGACATCCACCTCGGCACGCTGGACAAGGACACGGGGTTGATCACGATCCTCGGCGCGTTCGGTGAAGCCGTTGCGGGCATCCAGTTCAACACCGCGGGCCAGCTCTACGCCGTCACCGGCGAAGCCGCCAGCGGCACCAGCAACCCGGAGACGCTGTTTACGGTCAACAAG
>CAZNBU010000673.1:0-1605 GCA_964571035.1 uncultured Planctomycetaceae bacterium
GCGGCGATGCCGTCTTGCCGCAGGCGCTCCAGACACGCCTCGATAGCAGTGATCAGGCTCAGTTTGCCCGGTGCATAGGTCGAGAAACCGGGCGCTTCGCCCTGGTAGGCTGAACGGGCCTGAACCGGCTCGTTCAGCAGGCGCAACTGATTGATCGCCTCGACCACGGCCCGTGGACTGCGAAAGTTGTCGTGGCAACGGATCGTGACGGCATCCGGCAACTGAAAGCCGTCGCGCTCGTAAAGGCTTTGCTGAGAGTCGCCCAGCAAGTAGACCCTGCCGTCAGGTTTGAGCAGGTTCAGCAGCGTCTGGATCCAGTCGGGAGCAAAGTCCTGGGTTTCATCGATGACCAGCAGGTCCCAGCGGGGCGGAGCATGGGCAGCCTGTTGCGCCCAGCGTGTGGCCAGCTCATCGAACACACCGGGTGTGTCGAATCGGGGCTCGAAACCAGCCTTTCTGGCCTCGCTGGCACAAAGCTCGTGAAACGAGCCGACCTCGGTGGAGGTGGGCGCGATGCGGGCCATGTGGTCGGCGAGTGGCCGGTTGAAGCAGACGTAGGCGCTGCGCTGCCGCTGCAGGTGTGCATCGGTCAGCAGTTGAATGGCCAGTTGCGTCTTGCCAGAGCCTGCCGTGGCATCAACGACGAATACGCCGCTGGCATGCGCCACCTTCGGCACCCAGGTGGCCAGGCCCGACGACAGCGCCGTGGACATGGCGCGCAACTGCCCGATGCGGGTGGCGACATCGGGCATGACAGCCAGCGTTTGCCCCAGAAAGCCAAGAATGCGTTCACGATCGGCCTCATCCAACGGCGATGCCTGGGCGTTGGCATTCCGAATGTGATGCGGCAGATCCTGCAGGCCTTGTGCATCCACCACGCGATCGCCCGGGAAGGCGAGGACGGACGACATCATCTTGTGATCTGGCAGCACCAGCATGGTGGTGACGATGGTGTGCTCGAGGCCGGCTTCTCGCAAACGGGAGCGGAGACCGGCATACAGGCGCCGCACCTGCTGGCCCACATCCTTGGTACGCGCGATCCTGCCCGAGCCGTAGTGCTTGCCAAGCGTCGTGCCGGCCTCAATGACCGAACCCGCTTTGATTTCCAGCAGCACGATGTGGCCATTGGGGGCGACCACGGCCACGTCGATCTCGCCGTGGAACTGCCGGCCGTCAAAGACAGTGGACCAGTCCACGCTGTGGAACACGTCGAAGCTGTCAGGCAGACCGGCTTCGAGCAGTCGCAGAACATCGTGTTCGCGTTGCAGGCCGCGCGTCGCGGGTACTGTCAGTGGGGTGGAGGGGTGCAATATGGCCATGCGGTGGAGCGGTGACGACCCGATGACGAGGGGCTATTTCTCGTGGCGTTTGCTCGGGCTGTGGGCGCATCCGGGGCCAGTGCCCGTGGTGCCGCACCACCGGCATTTGTTCGCGCCGCTGCCATGGCGATGCTTTCTTGTTGGGCTGTGCGGGCAACCGGAGCCATAGCCTGTGCTGTTGCAGAACTCGCAGCGCTTTTCGTCGCCCATGTGCTCGTGCTTCCTGGTCGGGCTGTGGGGGCAGCCGCTGCAAAAACCGGGTGAGTTGCAATACCGGCATTTGCTC
>CAZNBU010000674.1:0-1599 GCA_964571035.1 uncultured Planctomycetaceae bacterium
CGTGGATGTAGAAAACGCGAGCAGTACGCGTGAGGGTCCTGTCGTGGTAACAGGAAGCGCGGGTGTAAACGTAAAGGAGGCTTTGCTTGCGGTCAAACTCGCTACCGTTCCAAGCACGGGTTCACCCACGTCGATCTGGCCGTCGTTGTCCAGGTCGGCAACCAGCTTGACGTTGTTGATCGAGGCATCTGCCAGTGTCCCGGTCTTGGTGAACGTAGCCGCACTGATGGTTTGGTTGGTTCCGAATGCCGATGCGGAGATGTCCATCATCACCTTCTCGGTGACGGGAGTGGTGTTGAACAGCGACGCTGGTACCGCCTGGTTGGATAGCACGACGCCATTGGTGGCGGTTCCGATCTCAACGTTCATCCAGGTCGAGATTTCGCTGGCCGACCTCGCACTGCGCCAGAACCTGAACTCGTCCATGTCGCCGATGTAGCTGCCCGCGATGCTGGAGTAACTGCCAAGCCGGAATGGGCCCGTGCCGCTGATGCTCAGGGAGGCAGCGATTGGCGCGCCCTCAACTATGCCATCGCGATACCTGGTTACGGTGCCGGCTGTACTGTCGTACACCCAGGCCACGTGGTGCCAGTTGCCGTCCACGACGTTCGGAATGTCCGCCGTGAACGGGCCGGTGAGGCGGATTCCGGTTCCCGCCGCACCCTGCACGAAGCAGCGGAAGCTGCCGGCGGTGCTGTCGCCGAGCAGGTAGCCGATTGCGGACGCGTTTGTCCGCAGCCAGAACTCGAGCGTCCAACTGCTTGTGCCCAAGTCAGTAGCCCAGCCGGTTTCCCATGCATTGCCGGCGGTGCTGAACGCAACCGCTGAGGGTCCAAGGCGTCCCGGCGTTACCCAAGTCTGGCCGGTAGTGAAGGTCTGTGAAGCTGTTCCGGCGCCCGGAATGGCACTATTGAGTGTGCTGGTGCCGGAGCCCTCATTGAACTTGTAGTACATGATCTCCGGTGGCACTTGTGCCGCGACGGGCACAGCTAGCAGCGCAAAGAGGGCGAAGACAGCGAGGCTCAACAGCCCCCTTTGCGTTGCAACTGGCGTACTGCCGTTTTCATAAGCGTGCTTCGACATGGCATCACTCCGATGTGACCGTTAGAAGGTTGCTATCTCCGCGAAGTTCACCCCTGTGTGCCGCCGCGGTTAATACGTCGTTCCTGCCTACGCCTTTGAAGCTCCTCAACGCGCCGCGTGTAAGGTTGGCGCGCCTGCAGACAAGCACTCCCCCGAAAGCGCTGGCGACCATCAACCCTGACTGGGTCGCGCCACGTCCAAGCGCAGTACACCTGCCGCTACTACTCTTCGCGGCTGAGTGGTGGTGACTACTCGGACAGGTTGTCCATACTTCTTCCGGTGATGAGCGTTTGATACGAATACCACTTATCGAAGTCAATTGTTATTGATGCGACTTGACGAAGATTCTTCGAACAACCATTGGTGGTAAATACCACTAGTAGAGGTAAATACGACGCCGCACGTGGAGTGCGATGTGCCCATACCGAAGAAAAGAGGGGGACCGTTCGGTCCCCCTCTTGAGTGAGTTTTCATCCTTAGACTTATGCGCGAACCCTTCGGCGGCGCGTTGCCACT
>CAZNBU010000675.1:0-1594 GCA_964571035.1 uncultured Planctomycetaceae bacterium
CAACCCACGGCTTAAAAGGCCGCTACTCTACCATTGAGCTACCGATCCACTCCGGGCGGGAGTGTAGTTCACGGGGTAAATGCGACCAGACCCCGCAATTCAACGCTTGCGGGTTGCGTTGCCTGTCGCGCGGGCGTCATTACCATGTTAACGGTCGGGGAGACCTGCAATGGATGCCGCACGCTTCTGGGCTCTGATCGATGAGTCCCGAGAGCTGGCCGAAGGCGACGACGCCGCCGAACGCGCCGAGAGCCAGGCTGAACACCTCACGGAACTGCTCAAGCAGCGCAGCACGCCCGAAATTGAAACCTTCGAGCGACTGTTCATGGAAGCCATGAACGCAAGCTACCGCTGGGACCTGTGGGGCGCGGCGTACGTGATCCACGGCGGGTGCAGCGACGACGGGTTTGATTACTTTCGCGCGTGGCTGATCAGCCAGGGGAAGCAGGTGTTCGATCGCGCGCTCGGCGACCCCGAAACGCTGCTGGAACTCGTGAAGGCGGAGCCCGATCCCCGCGAAGTGGTGCTCGAAGCCGAGTCGCTGATGTACGCAGCCGCCGACGCCTACATCGCCCGCACCGCAGAGGACCTCGACGTGCCCGTGCCGCAGCGGCCCGCAGAGCCGCGAGGCAGGGCGTGGGAAGAGGACGAGCTGCCGGCGCTGTTCCCGAAGTTGTGGAAGCATTTTGAGGCGTAGGGGCGACGTTTACGTCGCCCTCGCGCAGTGTACGCTCGCATCGCGACACGCTAAAACTCCGGCATGTACGAATTCATCCGCGGCAAGGTGCATTCCGCGTTGCCCGGCATTGCGGTGCTGGACGTCGGCGGCGTGGGGTACCGCGTGCTGGTGCCGATCAGCACGTCGTCGCGCCTCAGGCCGGGCGCGGAGGCAACGCTGCTGATCTACCACACCATCAACGCCGAGCAGGGTGAGGAGCGCCTGTTCGGGTTCCACACCGAAGAAGAACGCCGCCTGTTCCGCGCGCTGCTGGATGTGAAGGGAATTGGCCCCGCGACCGCCTTGCAGGTGCTGTGCGCAGCCGACGCCGACCGTTTGATCGAATTGATCGCGAACGCCGACCTGCCCGCGCTCAAGAAGTTCAAGGGCATCGGCCCCAAGACCGCCGAGCGCATGATCACCGAGCTGCGCGACAAGGTTGCGCCGTGGGCCAAGGGCGCCGTCAGTGCGCCGACCGGCGGGCCGGCCATCAAGGCTGACTCACCAGCCGCTGACGCCGTGCTGGCGCTGGTGGCGCTTGGATACCCTGCGGTGAAAAGCGAAGAGGCGGTAAGAAAGTCCGTAGCCAAAGTCGGCGAAACCGCCAGCACCGAAGACATCGTCCGCCGGGCGTTGCAGTTGGTTTGAGCCGGCATTACGCAAAAGCGCTCTGGCCGGTGATGTACTGGCCTATGGCGAGGCTGTGGATGTCGTTGGTGCCTTCGTAGGTCTTTACGCTTTCGAGGTTGGCCATGTGGCGGGCCACGTGGTACTCGAGCATGATGCCGTTGGCGCCCAGGATCTCGCGCGCTGACCGCGCAACATCCAGCGCGATGCCGACGTTGTTCATCTTGGCCATGCTGACCTGGAAGTGGG
>CAZNBU010000676.1:0-1579 GCA_964571035.1 uncultured Planctomycetaceae bacterium
GACGAGGACAAAGACCCCGCTACACAGCAGCATCCGGGCATCGCCGGCTGGACGGTGTTCGTGGACCTGGATTTCGATGGAGAACTGGACGCCGATGAACCGCGGGCGGTGAGCGAGGCGGATGGCAGTTACTTGATCCGTGAACTGGATCCGGGGCTCTACCGCGTGGCACTGGTGGTCCCGGCAGCCTGGCAGCAAATCTTTCCGGCGCTCGTTCCCGTGCCGATTCCCGACGGTTATCCGGATCGTGTGGTGGAGGTGTTTGACTCCGGCACCGGGCCCATTCCGTTTCCCTACGGCCGCTATGCGGATCCGTTGCCGGGGTTACGCGTCCTGGTTCCTTCGCCACCGCCCGATCCGGTAGATGCCTCCGTGGTGCTGGGCGCCCTGCCGCCGCCGCCCATTGCCGGACCCTTCGGGGGCTGGGCACACGTGGACATTCTCGCAATTCCGACGAACAGCTTCGTGACGGTGGCCTTCGACGGTGAGGAAATCGTAGATGGCCCGGGGCCGGATTTGGCGATCTGGTGTGCCGCGACCGCTCTCAATGACCAGGCCGAGTTTTACCTCGGTTCCACAGCGTCCAATCTCACCTCCATCGGCGTATTTCCACAGACCGAAACCATCGTGATAGACCTTGCCACGGTGACGGCACCGCAGCCGGTGCGTTATGTGAAAGTGCGGGGGATGGGAATGGTGGGAACGTATCCGGGCATTGACCTGGTCGGGTTTGAGGCGCTGCATTACCGGCCCCAAACGCGAGGGCATTACGAGGTCATGGTCTTGGGCGGGCAAACGGTGTCGAACTTGAATTTCGGCGTCGCCGGAGATGATCGGCCGCCGAAGGCTCTCATCACCACAGATCGGACGGACATCCGGGCCGGCGAAACGCTGACCGCGCAGGTTGTCGCGACCGATGATCGCGGCGTGACGGCGGTGACGCTGACAGCCAACGGCACGCCCGTGGCCCTGGATGCGCAATTCAGCGGCACGGTGCCTGTGTTGAGCGGCGGCCTGTTGGAATTGACGGCGACCGCCACCGACACGGCGAACCAGGAGGTTCGCACCCTTTCCACGCTGATTGCGCGCAACACCGATGGAACGCTGCCGGACTTGTCCGGCTTGGGCGCCACGGACACCAGCGGGACCGGCGGGCCTTCCATTCGCGTGACTTCACCGGTCGCAGGCGAAATTCTCTCCACGCCCAGGACGATTGTCGGCACGATCGCCGGCACCACGGCTGCCGTGGCCACCTGGCAGGTGCATTACGCCCCGGCCGAGCTGGTGAACCCGGAGGCGCTTTCCGACAACGACCCGGATTACGTGTTGCTGAATCAAGGCGTCGGGCCCGTCACCAGCGGGGCGCTCGGCACGTTGGCGGGAGACACCCTGCCCGCCGGCGCCTACCTGGTGCGCGTGTCTGCTGCCGATCTGAACAGCACCACGGCGTACCTTGGCTTCGTCATCGGCGTGCGCATTGATCCGCTCGACATTCGGCCGGAAATCGTCCTCACCCAGCCCACGAACGAGACGACGGTCACATTCGTCACGAACATCCTGGGCAGCATTACGACGCGAC
>CAZNBU010000677.1:0-1569 GCA_964571035.1 uncultured Planctomycetaceae bacterium
TGCGTGAGATACCCGTCCCCACCGACGTACCACCCGCCTGCACCATCGGACGTCGCTGTACGGGCATTGCCGACCACGCTCTCGAAGTCGGTGTTCACCACGGCAGTAGCAGGGTCCAGAACCGCAAACCGCGAGCGGGTGAAGCGCGTGAGGTGCGTAAACGTGCCGCCAAGATAAATGGTGTTGCCCACCTTCTCGATCGCGAGGATGTTGCTGCTCGGGCTCGGCTCCCAGGCCGTTGGCGCCGCGGTGGCGCGGTCATAGGCACGGCCGCGGTTGCCGGCCACATATACCGTGGTGGCGTCGACAACCATGTCAAACGCGGACGGCGCGTCAGCCGGCGCCCAAGGTGTCACCAAGCGTGTGGCCCTGTCAAATGCAGCCAGATTCTCGCGCTGGGCGCCTCCTGCGCTGGCAAAGTCGCCACCAACCAGCAGTTGAGTGGCGCCCGCGTGTACCGCGAACGCCGTACCGCCGAGCGCGCATTGCATCGGGTGAAGCGCGCCGGTTGCATCCAGCGCAGCCAGCCGCAACCTTGGCGAACCATTGATGCTCTTGAAGGTGCCCGCCACGTAGATGTTCGGCCCCTGTACACCCAGCGCATTCACAACGCCGTTGTCGATGACCGGGCTAAAAGGAAGCAGCTCCTGCGTGCTCAGGTCGAATGCGGCGCCGCCACTACGAGCAACTTCCAGATAGTTGATGTCGCCACCAACAAACGTTACCCCACCGACAATGGTAATTGTAAACAGGTCGTTGGCGCCGCCGACCGGGTCCCATGCATCCACGGCGCCGGTTTGCGCGTCTACCCGTGCCAGGCAGCGGCGGTCCTCTGTCGTCACGGTCGTGAAACGGCCCCCCAGGTAGATCCATCCGCCATCCAGGGCCAGGGACTGCACTTCGTTGTTCGCAGCGGCGTTGAGGCTCTGCAGAGTGAGTGTTGCGGTATCGAAGCTGGCCACCCTGGTGCGTTGCGTTGCTCCCATCGCCGTGAACGTGCCGCCGGCAACCAGCAAGGTTCCATCCGTCGCAAGTGCGTTTACAGCGTTGTTTGGATTGGGATTCCAGGATGCAACCGCGCCGGCACCAATGGTCACGGCTGCAAGGTGGTTCCGGAACGCGCCGTTGATCTGGATAAACTGGCCGGCCACGTAAATGCGGGCGCTGTCAGAAGCAAACGCCCTGACTACGCCGGAGCCGTTGAGCCCGGCCAGCGTGCTTGTGATGACCTGGGTGGCCAATACGACCGATCCAGCGCCATCCCTGGGCACCGAACCCGTCGCCGTAGTGGTCATCTGCGAGAAAGCGCCGCCCACAAGCAGTTCGGTTCCCACGAGGTGCAGTGCATTCACCACAGACAATCCGCTGCCGCCGTTGTGGAGTGTGACCTCCCATCCTGTATCAACAACGCCGGTCGTGGCATCCAGCTTCACCACCCGCCCAACGCCCGTGTACGTCCCGCCGATGTAGAGGCTGCCGGAGTCAAGCACCATCGCCTTCACGGATGTGAACCCGAAGGTGGACAGATCCGGCGCGAACCCGGCGACGAGGCCTCCCGCGGCATCGATC
>CAZNBU010000678.1:0-1560 GCA_964571035.1 uncultured Planctomycetaceae bacterium
TAGGAAGAACTGGCTGCTGCCGGGGTCGCCCTGGCGTCCGCAGCGGCCGCGAAGCTGGTTGTCGATGCGGCGCGACTCGTGGCGCTCGGTGCCGATGACGCACAACCCGCCCAGGCCGACGATCTCCTCGTGCTCGGCGTCGCATTCGACGGCGTATTTTTTAGCGCGCTCGCTGAGCAGCTCGTCGAACTGCACTTCCGCGCGCAGGCGCACGTCGCGCGGCACGGTCCAGGATTGCGCCTGCTTGAACTCGTCCGGCAGCAGCGAATCGACGCTGATGCCTTCCTTCTTCAACTCTTGCAGCGCCATGTGCTTGGGGCTGCCGCCGAGCAAGATGTCGGTGCCGCGGCCAGCCATGTTGGTGGCGACGGTGATGTTCCCCTTCTTGCCGGCTTGCGCGACGATGTCGGCTTCGCGCTCGTGGTACTTGGCGTTGAGCACGTTGTGCTCGAGGCCGTGGGCCTTGAGCAGGCGGCCGAGGTGCTCGGACTTTTCGACGCTGGTGGTGCCGACGAGGATCGGGCGGCCCTGCTTGTGGATTTCGTCGATCTCCTTGACGATGGCGTTCCACTTTTCGTCGGGCGTGCCGAAGATCAGGTCATCCTGGTCTTTGCGCACGAGCGTGCGGTTGGTGGGGATCGCCACGACGTCGAGCTTGTAGATCTTGGCGAACTCCGCGGCTTCGGTCATGGCAGTGCCGGTCATGCCCGCGAGCTTGTTGTACAGCTTGAAGTAGTTCTGCAGGGTGATGGTCGCCAGCGTGTAGCTTTCGGCTTTGGGTGCCAGGCCGTGCTTGGCTTCGACAGCCTGGTGCAGGCCGTCCGACCAGCGGCGGCCGTGCTGCATGCGGCCGGTGAACTCGTCGACGATGACGACTTCGGGGCCGTTTTCGCCGTCATAGATGACGTAGTCTTTGTCCAGCAGGAACAGGTTGTTGGCGCGCAGGGCCTGCTCCATGAGGTGCGGCCATTCCATGTGCGCGCCGTCGTAGATGTTCTTGATGCCAAGCGCCTGCTCAACTTTCTTGATGCCGGTCTCGGTGAGCAGGCACTGCGACTCCTTTTCCTTCTTTTCGAAGTCGTAGGCGTTGAGCGCTTCCTGATAGAGGCTGCGATCCTGCAAGAGTTGCGACTTGCCGTGCTTGTCCTCGAGTTTTTCTTTGATTTCGACCGCGTCGCCGCCCTTGAGCGTCTTGGCGATCTTGTCTGCCAGCGCGTACTTGTCGGCTGTGCCTTCGGGGCTGCCGGAGATGATGAGCGGCGTGCGCGCTTCGTCGATCAGGATGCTGTCGACTTCGTCGACGATCGCGTAGTTGAGCGGCCCTTGCGCCTGTTGCTCGCTCTTGGGGTAGCGATCGTCGCCGCGGGCGGCGATCCGCATGTTGTCGCGCAGATAGTCGAAGCCAAACTCGTTATTCGTGCCATAGGTGATGTCGCAGGCGTACGCATTCTGGCGCTCGGCCGCGTTCATGCCGCTCTGGATGGCGCCGACCGTGAGCCCGAGATTCATGTAAATCGGGCTCATCCATTCCATGTCGCGGCGGGCGAGATAATCGTTCAC
>CAZNBU010000679.1:0-1557 GCA_964571035.1 uncultured Planctomycetaceae bacterium
CGGCTCTGACGCACTTCTGCGAGAAGAAGTCCTCCAGCAACTGTTCGAGCAGCGGGTTGGTGGTGTGCCTGCGCAGCTGATGCAACAGTTCAGGATCGGCTTGCAGTGGCAGATAGAGCTCGGGGCGACGGCTTTTGCCGGGCAGCCAGAACAGGGGCTGCCCATCGTCGTTGAATTTCCACCGCAGGGCGCATATCCGGTTGGCACTGCGCGCGCGTGGCTTGGTGGTCTTTCGGTTGTCTGGTTTGATCATTCGTGCAACTCCTTGGTGACGTTTGGCGGAGGTTTCAGGCAAGGCTTCCCCTGCCCTGCTGATCAGGCATTCGCTAGGTCAAGGGGAAGATCCGTTACCGAGGACAGCTACTGGGCCGGCCCGATTTGCGGCGGTGGCAGGCGTTCGCTCGATGCAGGCAGCACGGGCACCACAAACCCGCTGACAGGCGTCAGCGAGATGTGCTGCTTCAGTAGTCGGTCCATGGCTGAGCCGTCCCTACGCGTCAGGTTGGGCACGTACCGGCTATAGACGCGAAACAGCATTTCCGTGCTGGTGTGCCCAAGCTGCCTGGCAATCCACTCCGGCGATTCACCCGCTGCCAGCCACAGCGTGGCCGCCGTGTGCCGCATCTGGTAAGCGCGCCGGTGTTCCAGCCCCAGATGGCGCAGCAGCGGCGACCACACCCGGTTGAGGAAGTTCTGGTTGTCGATCGGCTTGCCGCTGCGGGTGCAAAAGACGTACTCCGAGATCTTCGCGGTGACCTCGTACTGCGCCTTCAACGCCTCGAACACCATCTCGTTCATCTGGATGTCCCGCATGCTGCCGTCGGTCTTGAGTTCATCTTCCTCATTGAGGACGATGGACTCCCGCACCATGATCAGCCGTCGCTCAAAGTCGATGTATTTCCATTTCAGTCCGTGGACCTCACCCGTTCGCATCCCGGTAAAGAAGCGCACGGTGAAATAGTTCCGGTAGTCGGATCTCACGGTGGTCAGGATGCGCTGCACCTCGTCGAGCGAGAACGGCATCACATCACTGCGCCGCATCTTCAGCGGTTTGATGTTCCGAAAAGCCGACGTAAACTCAAAGCGGTCGGCCGCTTCATTGAGGATCTGTCGCAAAGGCTTCATCACGGAGTTGATGCGTCGGTTGGACAATGTGTTGCTGGACTTGCGGGCGGTGACTTTGGCGAGTGATGCCCGAAAGGCCAGGACGTCTGCTTTGGTGATCTGGCCGACCTCCTTGTCCCCGAAGCAGGGAATCAGGTATTTGTCCAGCGCACCGCGTTGGGTGATGCGGTAGCTGCGCCGCCAGCTCACCTGGGCTTCATCGAACCACTGCTCGGCAAACTCCCTGAACAGGGGCGTGCCTGTGGCAGATGTTCTGGTCACAGCCTCCGATGCATTAGCCTCATCGGCTGCAGCCGCTGCGCTCTTCTTGACCGGCAGCGGTTTGCCAAAGGTCTTCTGGTAATCAAACGACCCCAGGGCAATCTCCGCCTCAATCCGGTCAAGGGCTTTTTGCAGGCGCTTGCGGTTGGTGGGTGTATCGGGCAGCGCTGT
>CAZNBU010000680.1:0-1295 GCA_964571035.1 uncultured Planctomycetaceae bacterium
AAGTGACTGGGCGTGCTGTAGATACTGAATACGTTGAATCCCTCATCGAAGTCATCGAAGCTGCGGATGACTTTCTCCGGAGGCTCGAGTCGCTTTGTAACGAGCGCGCGGGGTGTGCCGGTCACGGTCATTGCCTGCAACTGCACGTGAAGTATGGCTTCGAAGTCCTCGTCCGCGATGAACCATGAGATGATCGGGCTGACCATCCACCAGATGAACATGTTCCACCCGTAGGCGGAATTGCTATCGATGTACGCGACATCGTGACGCAGGACCTTGGGCAGAATGATCAGGTCAAGACCCTGGGCCAGCGCGAGAGCCTGAAGTTCCGATTCGGACATCCCTGGCGAAGCCCCGCGGATGGCGTCGATCTCCGCGAACATGTTGTACTTCTGAAGCGCATCGAGCATCTGTGTGTGCAGGCTGTCCTGTCGCCGGTTCAAGCGATCCTGATCCGGCTCGTGCACCCAGCGGCGGGTGTTCTCTTTCGTGTTGTGGACGACGGCCCTTTCCTGCAAGGCCGCATCGAAAGGGGCAAGGCCCACGCGCAGCGGCAGTGGCTTCCAGTTGTCGGGGACGATGCCTTCTTCGCGGACGTCGGCGTCCAAGTCGGGCGTTTCGATGCTGCTGCACGCCGCCATGAAACACATGGCGAGCAGCAGGACGACGAAGCTAGTTTTTCTTGTCATCGCCGTCCTTCTTCGCGTCGTACACGAAGTCCTCAATGCAGCGGAAACCGCGTCCCTCAGAGCGGTCCGCCAGTTTCGCGTAGCTGTTCTTTGCGCGGCGGGCGTAGCGCAGGAACAATCTCGGGTGCAACCCGGGCTCCGCGCCCTTTACGACGGCAGTGCCGTTGGCGCGCTCGGAAGTCCACTCAGCCACGTTGCTGCCCATGTCGCGGCAGTTGATCGGGCTTGCATCCCAGTCGGTGACGCCTACCTCACGCGGCGCCACGATGTCATCGGCAGCGGACTCCTTGCGCTGGAAGGGATACTCCGACTGCGCAACGCCGTTGGCTGTTGGCGCGCCGCCGGCAATCTCCCACTCTTCGGGTGTAGGCAAACGCTTCTTGTTGAACCGCGCGTAGGCTTCGGCCTCGTACCAGCTGATGCCGGTGACCGGGTACTTTGCGAGCGATGAATCGAAAGTGCCATCGGCCCAGATCGCGGGACCCGGCTTTCCGGTAGCGTCGACAAGCTTGCCCTGTTTGAGCAATGCAAGCCCTTCGGCGCTCCACCAATCGCCACCGGTGTAGCCGCCTTTGTCCACGAAGTTCGCCTTGAAATCGGCGTTGG
>CAZNBU010000680.1:1305-1557 GCA_964571035.1 uncultured Planctomycetaceae bacterium
GATGATCAGGTTTCCGGACTGCAGTTGAGTCCTGGCCTGGTTGCCGTCGCTCTCGCGGTTGCTGCCGATCAGGAACTCGCCTTTCGGAAGAAGCGCTACCTTGTCCGACACCTTGATGGCACTGAGCGCCAACTGTTCAGAAAGAATGTCGGACTGTTTTCTGATGTCCTCGAGAACTGCCACGTCTTTGACGTGCCTCGCAGCCTCTCCGTATAAATTTAGAAACGTCCTCGGGCAGGGCTTGGCCTGCAC
>CAZNBU010000681.1:0-1557 GCA_964571035.1 uncultured Planctomycetaceae bacterium
GGCGCGCAGCACGTAGTCGCTGACAAAGTTTTCGCTGGCGATCAGGTTGATCGAGTGCGTCTGGCGTTCGCGCTCGGCGTGGATGAGTTCTTCGATGGTGGGCATGTGGCAGTTCCTTGGGAACTGCGGGTTTTGGGTTTCGGGTTCTGGGTTTCGGGGACAGCCTTCCCGAGCCTCGAACCTCGAATCTCGAATCCCGCCTTACGTCAGAGCCTCGAACAAACGCTCCAGGTCGTGCGCCGTGTTATACCAGTGCGGCGCTGCCCGCAAGATTCCAGATCGAACGGATGCCGCTACCCCCGCCGCCGTCAGCCTTGCCGCCAACCCTTCGTCACCCAGCGCGCCCTCGCGCCGGATGCTTACAATGTGCGATCGGCCATGCGGCCAGTCGTCGCCGAAGGTCTTAACACCGGCTTTGCGGGCCATGTCGCGTGTTTGCTGGGCGAGCGCTTCGGTCGCGGCGTGGATCGTTTCGCGCCCATGCTCTACCTGAAGCTTCATCGCCGCCTGGAAGGCGTACACCTGCGGCATGGCGGGCGCGCCCAGCATGTAGCGGCGGGCGCCGTCGGCGGGCGGCTGGTCCATGCGCTCGAAATCGAACGGGTGTTGCACGCTGTAGGTGCCTCGCGAATGCGGCGTTACGCGCTCAATGGCGTCCGCGCGGATGTACAGCGCGCCGAGCGCGTCGAGGCTGTTCATGTATTTGCGTGCGGCGAAGGTCATGGCGTCGGCGCCGATGGCGGGCGCGTCCACCGGGATCGCCCCCAGCGCCTGCACCGCGTCAATCACGCAGAAAACGCCGCGTTCGCGGCACCCGGCAGCCAGCGCCGCTGCATCCAGTTTGAACCCGGTGCGGAAGTCGATCCAGCTTGCTGCCACCAGGCGGGTGCGCGGTGTGATCGCACCCAGCAGGTCATCCGCTGAGCGGAGCCCGTTCTCGCGCTCCGGCGCCAGCTTCACGCTCACGCCGCGACGGCGCAGATCGAGCAGGGGCCGCACCACGCCGGGGTAGTCGCGCTCGTAGACGACCGCCTCGTCGCCTTCTTTCCAGTCTAAGCCGAGCGTGATGCGCGTCAGCGCGTCGGTTGCGTTGGCGAGAAACTGCACCTCGATGCGTTTGGCACCGATGAAACCCGCGAACGCGTCGTGCGTGTCGTCCCATGTGCGCTGCCAGTCCTCCCACGCCGTGACGCCGCGCCGCGAAAGCGTGTCGATGTAGTCCTTTGCGGCCTGCGCAGCCGGCGCGCTGACCGGCCCGCGAAAGGCGGTGTTCAGGTACGCCAGCTCGGCAGTGGCTGGGAACAGGCGGTTGCGCGTGGCGTCATCCATGGCGGCGTTATAGCACACGACGCGCGGCGCGGTTCAACCTATGCTGTCGCCATGAACCGCCCCACCGAGATCATTCGCGTTGAGACTGAGGAGGGCGAGGACCACCGCGCGCCGGTGGGCGCCGTGCCCGGTACGCTTGTCGGCGACAAGGACGCGCACCCGACACGGATGACTGTGCTGGACTACGGGCCGGATCACGTCGATCAGGTCGAGATCACGGATGTCAGC
>CAZNBU010000682.1:0-1549 GCA_964571035.1 uncultured Planctomycetaceae bacterium
AACCTGAATCGGCGTCGACGAGGTTGGTCCGATCTCACGCCACTCTGCGCTCAAACGCCCCCTTTGCCGTCGCCATCCCGCGCAGATACTTCACCTGCCGTGCCGCACACAGGGCGGTGAGATGTGTCGGTGCGCCCACGGCGCTGCCGAATTGGCGCATCAGGTTCGTTGCACAGGCGACGAAGCGTTCGGAGTCGATGTTCAGGCGAACGAGCAGTGCCGGGGTTCTGGCTGCGATGGCGCCGCGTTTGTCCGGGCGGATGCAGCGGCCGGTGGTGTCGACCAGGTCCAGGTAGTCATCGAAGGCGAAGGGAATGGCGGCCTTCAGGCGGGCGGTGGCGTCGAAGGGCATTAGCGGCTGCTGCGGCAACTGGGCGAGGTGGGTTTCGCCCTTGAGGGCGATGAGCGGGCTTGCGGACCGGGCAGTACGCATGGCCGGTTGAGTGTTGCCGGCAGCGGGGGATTTGCGCGGTCTGTCGGGTTTGAGTCCGGCGATGCGTTCGGCCACCGAGGTGTGATCGGAGTCTTCCGGGGTTTCGGCCATCCGGGCGCGGATCGGGTTGAGATCCACATAGACCATTGCGGCGAGGATAGCCTGTTCGTCGAGCAGCGCCTGGCTCTTGAAGCGGCCTTCCCAGAAGCGGCCGGTGACCTCGTCTTCGGCGTTGGCCTTGCGGGCGATGGTCTCGTTCAACACACGCATGAACCAGGACAGGTCGCACAGGCGGGCTCGATACTTCTCGGCCCATTCGCCAATGGCGAGCTGAGTGGCGGCGTCCAGTTCGTCGCCTTTGCCGGCCAGCAGGCGCTGTACGGCGGGCGGCCCGGCGAAGAGCCGGGTCCAGCGGCGCAGTACTTCGTCACGGCTCCAGCTGCGGGCGCGTTCGGCGTCGATGCGCAGTACCAGGTGGTAGTGGTTGCTCATCACCGCGTAGGCGGCGACATCGATGGCGAAGACGCTGGCCAGCTGCTTCACCCGCTCGACGATCCAACCGCGGCGATGCTCGAAGCACTGGCCGCTGTGGGCGTCGGTGCCGCACAGAAAGGCGCGGCGCACGCAGCGTGAGACGACGTGGTACCACGGCGTGTCGGCGACGGAGACGAGGGTGGAGCGGGGGCGGGTCATGACGAAAGGTTAGGCGAATGACATGTAGATGTCAAAAACAAAATCAAACAAAGTGGGTGTCCCTTTGTTTTCTATATTTCCTTTGAAAGTTAAAAACCCCACCCCCGGAAAGGGATGGGGCCCGAGCGCTTTCGCGGACACTGCCTCCCGGGGGAGACAGCGTCGTTGGAGAGCGGTTAGGCGAAGTTCGCGCCCACCAGGCTGTTGTCAGCGGCGTTGACGATACCGATCAGCTCGATACTATCGAAGGCGCCAGCAGCACCGCCAGTTTCCTCAACTTGGTAGATCGCAGCTTGACCAGCACCGTTGTAGGCAATCACAGTGGCAATTTCGTTGCCAGCAACGCCGGTCACGCCAGCCGCAGTCAGCCATCCCAAGACGGCCGCCGTGTTGGTCGGCACGCCTGCTTGGTAAGCAGTTGCA
>CAZNBU010000683.1:0-1547 GCA_964571035.1 uncultured Planctomycetaceae bacterium
AACCCCCGCCTTGTCGGCGCCGCGCTTCGCTTGGCGCCGACCGGCGGGGGCTAACATTGTGACGGCGCTCCGCGCCTGACTGCCGGGCTTAACTACGCGGCACCGGGCAAGATTGCCCGCGCCACTTCAGGAAGCCAACTCACCACGGTTTAGAGCGGCACGCCGCCGTACAGGTTCGACCCGAGGTTCCACCCGGGGATGGACGCCGCCTGCTTGATCCATGAGGCGAGCTGTTTCTCGTCCACCTCTTTGTCCTCATAGATGTGGTAGTAGCGGGCGTTGGGGTCCTTGGACTCAACCGGTGGCAGCGGGTCCAGCTTTGTGCCGCGCAGGAAAGTCACCTTGATGTACTTCGTGAAACAGTGATACGACAGGAACCAACCCTGCCCCTCGACGCCGTAAAACGGCGAGTTCCACCGCACCAGCTTCTGCACGCCCGGCACCGTGCGCTCGATCAGCGCGTCCAGCCGGCGGCCGGCGTCGCGCTTCCACCCGGGCATGGCTTTGATGTAGGCCTGCACGGGCGCATCGCCGTCGCCCTTGGCGATCTGCGGGTTGCCACCCGAAAGCAGCACGGGTTCGCCCTTCGCAGGGGCCTTCTTTGCAGGCTTCTTTGCAGGCTTCTTCGCGGACTTCTTCGATTTTCCGGCTGACTTCTTCATCGTTCGCTTCCGCTACTATCGCTTCTTCTTGCTGGAGGTGTTCAACGCAACCGCCTCGCGGACCAGCGCCTTGAACGCGTTGGCGTCAACCTTCTCGCCTTCGTGGATGTCAATCGCGCGGCGCACCTTGCCTTCGAGGCTTGCGTTGAACAGCCCCGCCGGGTCCTGCAGCGACGCGCCTTTTGCAAACGTCAGCTTGACCGTCGCCTTGTAAGTCTCGCCGGTACAGATGATGCCGTTGTGCGACCACACCGGCGTGCCCATCCACTTCACTTCCTCGACCACATCCGGGTCGGCTTGCCTGATCAGCTTGCGCATGCGGGCCAG
Organism: uncultured Planctomycetaceae bacterium; assembly: GCA_964571035.1. GTDB lineage: Bacteria > Planctomycetota > UBA8742 > UBA2392 > UBA2392 > JADJRK01. The sequence continues at coordinate 990 of CAZNBU010000683.1, forward strand.
CGCCTCGCCGCGCCAATCGCGCAACGCGGCGATCTTTTCGTCGATCAGCCTGGATGCTGCCTCGTCGCCACTCTGCTTCACGATGTCACCTGAGGCGGCGTGGCGTCGCCCTCGAACTCAAGAAAGTGCAGGGCGGGAATCTGTGCTTTCAGTTCTTTCTCAATGCGATCCACCTCGCGCGCAATCGATTCGCTGATGCGCTCGCCGAACTGCCCCGCAAAGGCCTTGGCGTCTGTGTCCGCAAGCTCCCGGTTTGCCGTCACCCAGTCGGCGTGCTGCTCACCGAACCACGCGCCGTTCCAGTCGATCTCGGCTTTCAGCTTGTAGACGTCGGCGCCGACAATACGGCTTTGAATCGCACACACGTTCTGCACACTCGGCTGCGACTTCAGGAACGCCGTCACCGCATCCTGCACCGGTTGCGGGATCGCCCGGCCGAGGATCAGCGTGCGGTTCTTGACGCCAAGCCAGATCGCCACAAACCCCAGCAACCCCCCGATGATGATGCTGCCGATGGCGTCAGGGATGGTGCTGCCGGTCAGCGCCGAGATGCCGATG
>CAZNBU010000684.1:0-1545 GCA_964571035.1 uncultured Planctomycetaceae bacterium
CCCAGGATGTCGAAGACCAGATCACCTACCCGCTGGCGCAGCAGATGCAGGGCATTCCGCAGGTCGTCGACGTGCGCACCATCAGCGGGTTCGGTTTTTCGCGCATTTACGTCGTGTTCCAGGATGGTGTGGACGAGTATTGGGGCCGCTCCCGTGTGCTGGAGCGCCTGGCGGTTGCCGCGTCCGGCCTGCCGGATGGAGTCAACCCAGCGCTGGGGCCCGACGCGACCTCGCTGGGCCAGATCTACTGGTACACCGTAGAGGGGCCGTACGACCTGGCGACACTGCGCAGCATCCAGGACTATACCGTGCGCTACGCGCTGCAGAACGCCGACGGCGTCGCCGAAGTCGCCAGCGTCGGCGGGTTCGTCCGCGAGTACCAGGTGGACGTGAACCCGGACACGCTGCGTGCCCACGGTGTCACGCTTGAGCACATCGTGATGGCGGTGCGCGGCAGCAATCTGGACGTTGGCGCGAAGACGGTCGAGCAAGGCGGGCTGGAGTACCTGATCCGTGGCGTGGGGTTCATCAAGACGATCCACGACCTCGAGCAGATCGTAATCAAGAACGACGGCCACGTGCCCCTACTGCTGGGCGATGTCGCGACGATCCAGCTTGGCCCGGAGTTCCGGCGCGGCGCGCTGGCGGACCAGCACGGCGAGCGCGTCGGCGGCGTCGTCACCATGCGCTACGGCGCAAACCCGCAGGAAGTGATCGCCAACGTCAAGGAAGAGATCCGCAAGCTCGGCCCCGCGTTGCCCGAGGGCGTCACCATCAACGCCTTCTACGACCGCACGCAACTGATCGACGAAACGCTGGATACGCTCAGCGGCACCATCATCGCCGAAATCCTGATCACTATGCTGGTGGTGGTTCTGTTCCTGCTGCACCTGCGCAGCGGGTTGATCATCAGCGCGACGATTCCGCTTTCGGTATTGCTGGCGTTCATCGGCATGGAGGCCTTCGGCGTCGGCAGCAACATTATGAGCCTGGGCGGCATCATCATCGCCGTGGGCACGGTCGTGGACATGGGCATCATCATGACCGAGACGATTTACCGGGCGCTGCAGGAGGACGGTGGGAAATCCAACCGCTTCAAGGTCGTCTACGGCGCCGCGCGCGAAGTCGGCGGCGCGGTATTCACAGCGGTGCTGACCACGGTCATCAGCTTCATCCCGATCTTCGCGCTGACCGGGCAGAGCTACAAACTGTTCGCGCCGCTAGCTTGGACCAAGACGTTCACGCTGCTTGCGGCGGCGATCCTCGCGATCACGCTGATCCCGGTGTTGTGCTACCTGCTGCTGGGCGGGCGCCGCGAGCCCGAGTCGCCACGGGCGATCCGCACGCGGCTTGTGCTGCGCTGGGCCAGTGCGCTCGGCGTGGCGGCACTGATGGCCTGGGTGGCGCTGCGCTTTGACACGTGGTTTGAAGCGCACGTCGGCATCCGCGCATGGTACCTCGCGGCCGGGTTATTCGTGCTCTCAGCCGTTGTGGTGCTGCGGATGTGGAGCGAGAAGCTCACGCCCATCGACGAAAGCCCCGTTG
>CAZNBU010000685.1:0-1541 GCA_964571035.1 uncultured Planctomycetaceae bacterium
GCTGCAGGAGCGGCTGTACGCCGAGCGCGAAAGCGTGCAGCAGGCGCGCATCGCCGAAAACACCCTGTTCATGAAGATGGACTCGGTGCGCCGCCGGCTGGCCGAGCTCTATAATACCGACATCGACGGCCTGTACCGCGAGTACAAGCCGGGCGAGCACACCGTGGACGAAGCCGGGGCACGCAACGAACTGTCCGCAATCGAGGAGCAGTTGCGCCGCATCGGCAACGTCAACATGGAGGCGATGGACGAGTTGAAGGAAGCGGAAGAACGCAACGACTTCTACTCGCGCCAGGAGACCGACCTGCTGAAGGCCAAGCGCACCCTGGCCGACGCCATTGCCCGTATTGAGAAGGAAACCCGCCGGATGTTCCTCACCACCTTCGAGGCCATCCGCGCCAATTTCCAGCGCCTGTTCCGCCGGCTGTTCGGCGGCGGCTCAGCGGACATCCTGCTCACGAACCCCGAAGAGCCTCTGAACAGCGGCGTCGAGATCATCGCCAAGCCGCCGGGGAAAGAAGCGCTGCCCATCGGCATGCGCTCAGGCGGTGAGCGCGCGCTGATCAGCGTCGCGATGATGTTCTCGGTGTACGAGACGAACCCAGCGCCCTACGCGATCCTGGACGAGGTGGACGCGCCGCTGGACGAAGCCAACGTCGACCGTTTCTGCAGCGTCGTCGAAGAGTACGCCAAGGTTTCGCAGTTCATCATCATCACGCACCACAAGAAAACGATGGCGGCTTGCGACACGCTGTACGGTGTGACCATGCAGGAGCCGGGCACCAGCACCAAGGTCAGCGTCGACCTGCGCACAGCCGAGGAGCCGGAACTGGTTGGCGCAATGGGTTGAATTGAGTCAACAACAACGGCCCCGGGCGCCTGCCCGGGGCCGTTTGCTTTGAGCGATCCTAGATGCCGACCGAGATCTCAAGCGGCTGGCGCGTATAGTACCCGATGCTGGATACCGGCACGCCCGCCAGCAACTGGCTGCGGGCGAACGCGACCGCCTGCTCGCGCGTGGCGAACTCGTTAGTGTCGATGCCGCTTGACATGTGCATCACGACCACGTGCTTGGGCATGTCCTTGAGCACCGACTGGATGCGCGCGGCGGCGCGATCCGAAGCCCGGCGCCCGATCTTGCGGTCGATCACCTGGTCGCGCGGCTTGGCGCGGCGACCAGGCTTGCCGACCTTGCCGCCCGCGCCGGTAAACGCCTGCTTGAGCTTGTCGAACGCGAGCTGCGTGCCGAAGCGGCCGCGCACGCGCTTGCCGGCTTCGTTCATGGTCATGTCCGGGTTTCCGCGCACGAGCTCCGACACAAAGTCCTGCTTGGCGCGCGTGGCTTCCGGGCTGCGGGTGCCGTACTTGCGCGGACGCCCGCGGCGGCCGGCGGCCTTCTTCGGGCGGCCGGGGCCGCGCTTGCTGCCACGGCCGGGGCCGCGACGCGTGTCAACCTTGCCCCCCGCGCCGGTAAACGCCTCGCGCAGTTTGTCGTAGGCGAGCTGGGTGCCGAACTCTTTCCGGACCATCTTGCCCGCCTC
>CAZNBU010000686.1:0-1536 GCA_964571035.1 uncultured Planctomycetaceae bacterium
ACGTCCACGTTGTTCGTGCTGTCGGTGACGGTCACAAAGAAGGTGTGGGTGCCCACGTCGGCAACCGTGGTGATGGAGCTGGAAGACACGGTAATGGTGCCCGTGCTGCCGCTGGGGTTGAACACTGCGTTGAACAAAGTGCTGGCGTTGCCCGGATCGTTGACAACACCGCCCTGCGTCAGTGCCACGGCAATGTTCGCATCCGATACCAGAGCAAGTTCAACGACGGGCGAAACACCCAGCGCCACATTGGTGCGGTAGGGATCAGCCGGCGTGCCGGTACCCCCCGAAGCGTTCGCACCATTCGTGTGGGTCGGCGCAACATCAACAACGGTGATGGAGACATTCACGCTGTTGGTTGCGGGCGCAAGGCCGTCATCCAGCACGAAAGTCCAAGTGTAGGTGCCCGGGACCGCACTGCCGGCGTCGAGCGGCAGTGCGTCGCCAAACGAGACGATCGTACCGTTCACATTGCCCGTGGAGACTGCGGGCGCGAGGATGCCAGCCGGAGCGGACGGTACCGCCGTTACGTTGATGATATCGATGTCGTCCCCTTCGATGTCATCCAACTGCAGCACGAGGTCCGACGGGACCGGGCCGGGCTGGATGGTGGTGCTGTACCCGGTAGTGGACGAGCCGGTGAAGGCTGATCCGCTGGTTGGAATTTTCATCGTCGGCGGGTTCGCGGTTCCGACATCGATGTTGAACACGAACGGCGTGGACAGCAGGCCGTCGTTTGCGGTCAGCGTAATCTGGTAGCTTTCGCCGGATACACTGAAGTCACCGGTCGTTGGTGTGACATTGTACGGCGCCGTGACCGGGCCGCTTTCCCACTCGCCCGTCAGGTTGAAGCTTGGCGGTGCGGCGGGCGTGAAGCTGACGCTCAGCGTCGTGTCGTTGAAGTCCACGTCGTCGACTGTGAACTGCAGGCCCAGGGCCGTCAGCGGGTCCGCGTACGGCACATTCAGCGTGCCGCTCGGTGCCACCGGTGTCGAGTTCGAGGTTACGGTGATTGTCGGGGCGGTGTTCGCGCCGACCGCAATGTTGAAGACGAAGTTGGTGGAAAGGTTTCCGTCGTTCGCCGTCAGAGTGACCTGGTGCGTGATGCTGGGGACCGTGAACGAGCCTGTCGTCGGGGTAAGGCTGTAAGGCACCGCGGTCGGAGCACTTTCCCATTCCGTGCTGACCGCAAACCCCTGTGTCGTAACGTTCGTGATCACCGCAGAGACAAACGTGGTCTGCGTTTCGGGGTCGGTGACCTGGAAGTCCAAGCCGATCGCGCTTACGTCCGAGTTGAACGGGACGTTGATCGTGCCGTTCGGCGCCACCGCGCCTGCCGTGGTCGAAACAGCGATGGCAGGCGGGGTGTTGACCGTGCCGACAATCCGGAAGATGTATGGATTGCGGCCAGGGGTCGTGTTGGCAATGCTGACTGTCAGGTCAAACGCGCCCGGACCGCTTGGGTCAACCAGTATCGTGAAGGTGGTGGTTGTCGTTGGCGTGATCGTTGTGGTTGACGGCTGTGTCTGGACAACC
>CAZNBU010000687.1:0-1531 GCA_964571035.1 uncultured Planctomycetaceae bacterium
TGAGCCAGAGGATTCGATTGCTTCGCTGCTGGATGAACTGCGCTCGCCCTCGATGTTCGGCGGCGCGAGCGCAACCGTTGTTTTCAACAAGCGCGTCGGCAACCGGCAGGAAGTCAGCACGCGCTTCAAGGATGAGCTGCTCAAGTACGTTGAGAATCCCAGCAAGCGCAACGTGCTCGTGTTCGACGCCGCAACCTGGCAGCGCAACCTGGCAGTACCCAAGCGCGTGAGCGCGGACTTTCCATCGGTGATCTGCGAGGAGCTGAAGCCCTGGGACGCACGCGGGTGGCAGCAGGTGGTCACAGCCGCGGCTGACGAAGTGGGGCTGAAGCTGGCGCCGGATGCGCTGAACGCCCTGCGCGAATACACCGGCGGCAACCTGGGCCGCGCCGATTCCGAGCTGCACAAGCTCGCGCTGCTGACCAAAGACGGGCGCGTAAGCGCCGCCGATGTCGCCAATGCCTGCGGGTACGAAGGCGCCGACGTGACCTTCGCACTGTGTGACGCACTGTTGACCGGCGACACGAAGTCCGCGCTCGCGCACGCCGCTAAAATGGCTGGCAAAGCCGAGATCGGAGCGGTACTCTCGCTGGTTGGTCTGCTGCGGGTTCAGGTGGCGGGCCTCGGGCGCGCTGCGCTCGCGCTTCAACAAGGTGTGTCAGTTTCGGATGCGGTGTCTGGCGCGAAGCTCCGCCTTAGAGAGAATATGAAGGCTGGGTTTGCCCGGACAGCCAAAGGGCTGGACAAGGGGCGCGTCCGCGCGAGCATTGAAGTGCTGATGTCCGCGGACGAAACGATGAAGACGGCTTCGCCCGATCCGGGCAATCTTTTGGTGGGAACAGTGGCGAGGCTATGTGATGTTCTGCACGCAGCCAAACCAAATGTAGTGGCCAACCGTTAGCAGGGAATCAACGAGACCGAGGTGACAGTGCCGACAGACCACGACGACGACATCCTGGAAGATTACGAAGAACTCCCCGAGGAGGCGCACGGCGGGCCGGTGGATAAGCCCGCGGGCCGCCCATCGGAGCAGATGCGCCCGCCTACAAAGGGCAAGATCTCGGCGCAGTCTGCCAAGCGGATCTGGTTCCTGTGCATCGGCATCAGCGTGCTGGCCATTGCAGCCGTCGTCGTCGACTACGTCTGGGACCCGCTGGGTCGTCGCCCGGTGATCGAAGACAATGGGCAGGCTAACACCACGCCTGATCCCACGCCGAAGAAGGGCAAGCGCGAGCCGACCGAGCATGAGAAGCTCGCCACGCAGTTCATGTTCGGCACCAACGAGAAGCACAAGAAGATGCGCGAGTCACGTGCATACGACATCGTGCGCCTTGCCATCAACGAAGCGCGCAAGGCGGGCGAAGCCGCAGTGGCGGACGCCGGCAACGGCGACCTGTGGCTTGACGCGTGGCTGAAGTACTACGACGCACGCTACAAGCTGGAGTTGTTCCGCTTTCGCTGGCCGTACGATCCCGCCAAGACGCCGTTTGTCGGCGCGCTGGACGACCGGCAGGCCATGCTGGAGCTGACC
>CAZNBU010000688.1:0-1520 GCA_964571035.1 uncultured Planctomycetaceae bacterium
TGATGCTCTACGCGGGCTGAAATCAACAGCCGGGGGAGCCCAGTGAACCAGCGGGCACGGCCAGCGCCGTGCCCTTTGCTGTTATACAAAACGCCGTGATCGGGGTCAGGGATTTCAACGCGATTCCGGCATGCGACGAAAGTTACTGACGGTCCCCCTTGGCGCAGGCGTTGATCAGGTCCGCGAGCGGCGTGTCGGGATGGCGCAGGGTGGTCTCGCCCTCAGCGACCGCAGGCTCCAAGGTCCCGGGCGCGCAGATGGTGAACCCGGCGTTGTGCAGCGCCTTGATCGCGCCGCTGTCGATCGCCGCGCTGTACTGCTCGTTGTCGGCGGGAATGACAAAGGCTCTGGCCGCGGCGCGGCGCTTGCCCAGCAGGTCCGCCGCCTGCCGCAGAACGGTTGCGTCCCCGTGAATAGTGACCTGGACGATCATCGCTACTCCACGATGATTTGGACCTGCTTCATGCTGAACATGCGGGCGTTGTCCTCGGTCTCGCCGATTTTCATCACCGCGTCCAGCCCATCCACCACATGTCCGAACACGGTGTACTGCTTGTCGAGGTTCGGGCAGTTGGCGGTACAGATGAAGAACTGGCTGCCGGCGCTGTGAGGGTCCTGCGTGCGGGCCATGCTCAGGATGCCGGGTTTGTGGGGCACGTCGTTGAACTCGGAGGGCAGGCGGTACCCCGGGCCGCCGCTGCCGGTGCCGGTCGGGTCGCCGCCCTGGATCACGAAGTTCGGCACCACGCGGTGGAACTTGATGCCGTCGAAGTACTTGCGCTGCGCCAGCGCAACGAAGCTGGAGACGTGGTTCAGCGCGATGCCGGGGAAGAACTCGACCTTGATCGGCCCGGCCTCCGTATCCAGGCGCGCGCGCAGCTTGCCGGGCTTGACCGTAAGCGTCGCGGCGTTGCTGCGCTCGACTTCGGTGCCGACGAACTGCGGGTGGATGCGGCCCGTGGGGCGGTACAGCGCGACGACCGAGAGGTTGCCGGGCTCGACCGCGGGGATCTCGATCTCGCCGGTGATCGACTTGCCGGGTGCGACCTCGACCAGCTCAGGCTCGTCGCCGATGCGCGTGATGTAGGATTCGGGGTTGGAGGCGTCCGGCGCGCGGGTTACGTGCAGGCTCACGGACGGCACCGCCAGCGCCGGCTGCGGCAGCCTGGCGGCAACGTCGCCGTCGTTGGTGACGGTGACGCGCGCGCGGATTGTTTCGCCGAGGCTCACCTCGGGTTTCTCAAACTTCAGCAGGACACCCATCGCACCTCCCTTTCGCGGAGACTAGCAACGCCGCGGCGGTGCGCACCGGCAAATCAGCCGGGGCCGCAAAAGCGGCCCCGGTGCGGTTTCACACAGTTTACTTGTAACGGCTGAGGGTAAGCGTCAGCGGGTCAACGCATGACTGCGCGGCGTTACGGATCGCCTCGGTCTCGCCGTCGATGGCAAGTGCCTTGACCCAATCCAAGCTGCGCTCAAGCGCGACAATCGAAAGCTGGTCGCGAATCAACTCGGCATCC
>CAZNBU010000689.1:0-1508 GCA_964571035.1 uncultured Planctomycetaceae bacterium
CCGCTGCCGGAGCGAAACCACCCTCACCAAACGCTGTACCGGTGGTACACCCCACCGTTGCGTCTCCGCCGTCACCATCGCCAATCCCGTCTCCGCCCCAGGCGGCGGCGTGTTGACTCGCGCTGCCCGTGTTTTCGGCTGCGCCAAGCCCGCCGTCAGAGTTGTTGGGAGCACTTAGGCCACTGCCTCCGACGGCATACACTGTGGAGTTGTCTCCGGACATGACGCCCGTAACGCCTTGGCCGGGATCACTGGTGGCACCCGTGACAAGCAGGATGGTGTCGTCTGAGCTGGACGTGTGGTCATCGCCTCGCCACTCGACAGGGACTCCACCAAACGAGCACGTGACCAATCCATCGTTCACCGTCCATCCAGCCCCTTGCATATAGGCATGGAGGTTCCTGGCTGCCGCATCGAAAGTGCCCGACTTCTGCGTCAGCGTCGGTGGTGGTCCATCACTTGCGGTAAAATAGAGGTCGATGGCGTCCTCCAGGTCCGGTGTAAAACCCTGCGCCGAAACGGCGGACGCCGAAACGAACAGGACAAGCGAAGCCGCAGCACCAAGCAGTCTATACATGATTTACCCCCTTGAGTGGCAAGTCAAGAGGAGCTTACGTCACTGGGGGGGCATGCAAGGAGAATCCCGACCAAAGTTCCGTTATTGAAACTGCACTGATGTGACATGTCTGGATCGGGCGGGCGGTCTGGCCAATTACCTACGCGCACGCGGTTGCGTGCTTGGGAGCGCGGACGTCTCGTCCGCAGGTGTTTGTTGCCGCTCCCCCGCCCTTTCGGGCGGGGTTTAGGCTCTGGTGTTGAAGTTGGGGTTCCCTGGACCCGGTATGATTTTGGCTAGCTTTTCTGGTTTGTTGTTCTCGGTCGTTGCCCCTTGGGAGCGGTACTCCGGGGCTGAACTACTTGTCGCGGCGACTTCGCCGCGACTCCCCGCCCTTCCGGGCGGGGCTTTCTTGTTGGTCTGGCCTGAACCCGATTCAGCACTGGGCTGGGCGGCGATGGCTTGTGCGAAGTCGGTGAACTCGGCCATGTTCTTGGCTTGCTCGTGCATCAGGTTTAGCTGCTTCACCGTGTGAAACCACTGGTTTACGTTGGGGTCGTATTGCGCGTCGTGCTCGAGCGCCTTCCACAGCCTGTCATCCATGCGCGGCGGTGGGATCGTGTAGTCGCGCTTGTCCATCCAGCGCGCTACCTTCTCGCTCCAGTCGTCGAACAGCGCGTTGATCTCGGGTGTGGCGGCTGTGCGTGGTTCTTGATTCATGCGGGCCTGCCCTGAGCCAGCCGAACGGGCCATGGCTTCTTCGAAGGCTGACTCGAAAATGCTGTCGAGTGCGGACTTGCCGGGTGGGAGTTCGGGTAGGCCGTGTGGGTTGTCCTGCCATGAGCCTGTCGGGTCTGGTGTTGGCCGGCCGGCACGGAAGGGGTCAGACCCCTGGGAGCGATACCTCTGGTTTGAACTGCTTGTCGCGTAGCCGCGACCCCCGCCTTCGCCA